>DASYMT010000274.1:0-9277 GCA_036008925.1 Acidimicrobiales bacterium
GCGCGCCGGGCGCGCCGGGCGCGCCGGGCGCGGGCGCGGAAAGCGGGCCAGGCGCGGGCCCGGCGGGCGCAGGCGACGCGGGAGCGGCGACCGCGGGCGCGGCACCGACAGCAGGCACCACGACAGAGCTGCGTCCTGAGCCACCCCCTGCATCGGCCCGCACCACCCAGGCCCGCCGCCGCGACCGGGGCCAGGACACCATCCGCGTCCCGCTGGCCCGGCTGGACGAGCTCAGCCGCCTGATCGGTGAGGCGGGCGCCGCCCATGCCCGGGCCGTGGCCGCCCTCGTCGAGGACCTGGGCGGTCGGGCCGCCATCCCCGCCGACCTCCACGTCTTGGAGGGCCTCCTCCACGACCTCCAGGACCGGACCTCGCGCACGCGCATGGTGCCGGTGGCCCGCGTGGTCGAGCCGTTGCGCCGGGCCGTGCGGGACGTGGCCCGGGCCCAGGGCAAGGACGTGCGCTTCGACGTGGCGGGCGACGAGACCGAGCTTGACCGCGGCATCCTCGACACGCTGGCCGACCCCCTCCTGCACCTGGTGCGCAACGCCGTCGACCACGGCATCGAGCCCGCCGAGGTGCGCGCCGCCCAGGGCAAGCCCGAGCAGGCCCAGGTCCGGCTGGCCGCCGCGGCCACGGCGTCGAGCGTGGTGATCAGCGTGGGCGACGACGGCCGGGGCCTCGACCTCGACCGCATCCGGGCGGCGGCAGCCCCGACCACCACGACAACGCACGCCGCCGCCGCCGCAGACCCCATTGGACTCCTCTTCCAGCCCGGCTTCAGCACGGCCGCCCAGGTCACCGACGTGTCGGGCCGGGGCGTCGGCCTCGACGTCGTGCGCAGCACCCTCGAAACCCTCAGCGGCCGCATCGACGTGCACTCCGAGCCGGGCCGGGGCTGCGTCTTCACCATCACCGTCCCCCTCACGATGGCGTCGGTCGCATGCCTGGTGCTGAAGGCGGGCGGGCGGCCCTACGCCATCCCCCTCGACAACGTGGCCGCCACCGTCGAGCCCCAGCCCGACCACCGCTCGCTGGCCGACGTGCTCGGCGTGCCGGTCACCGCCCCGCCGACCGCGGGCGTGGTGGTCACCGACGGGAGGCGCACGGCCACGTTCGCGGTGGCGTCGGTGGTCGACCACCGGGGCCTGGTGGTGCGGGGCCTGGGCCGGATCATGCCGCCCCTGCCGGTGGTGGCGGGCGCCGCCCTCCAGGCCGACGGTTCGGTGGTCGTGGTGCTCGACCCTGCGGGCCTGCTCGACCGCGCTGCCGAGGCGCGCACGGCGGCCGACGAGGCCCGCCACGCCATTCCGCCTGCCAACGCGGCGGCAACCCCCCAGGCCGCAGGCCGCCCACACCGCATCCTGGTGGTGGACGACTCCGCCGTCGTGCGCCAGACCCAGCACGCAGTCCTCACCCGGGCGGGCTATGAGGTGCAGACGGCGGTCGACGGGGCCGACGCGCTGGCCCGTCTGCAGGAGTGGCCCGCCGACCTGGCCCTGGTCGACGTGCGGATGCCGGTCATGGACGGCCTCGCCCTCACCGCCGCGCTTCGGGCCGACCCGCGCTTTGCGGGCATCGCCGTGCTCATCGTCACGTCCCGCGCCACGGACGAGGACCGGCGCCGGGGCATGGAGGCGGGCGCCGACGGCTACGTGGTCAAGGGCACATTCACGTCGGACCACCTGCTCGACGCGGTGGCCGGGCTCCTGGGCCAAGACCGGTGATCAAGAAGCCCGTCATCAAGAAGCCGGTCCCCAAAGAGCCAGCCGCCAAGAAGCTGGTTGCCAAAGGGTCGACGGGCAAGACGCCGGCGCGCCAAGACAAGAAGCCGGACAAGAAGCCGGGCAAGAAGGGGGCCGCGCCGCTCGAGGTCGTCGTGGTCGAGGGCAACCGCACCCAGTGCAACCTGTTGCGCCGAGTGCTCGAGGCCGAGGGCGACATGGCCGTCACCGGCACCGCCGCCACCGCGGCCGAGGCGGCCGAGGTGGTGCGGGCCAGGAAGCCCGCGGTCGTCACCCTCGACCTGCAGATCGAGGGCGGCGGCATCGAGGCCATCAGCCAGATCATGGGCACGTCGCCCCGGCCCGTCCTCGTGTTGTCGGTCGCCGTCCAGGGCGTGTGGGCGGACCGGGCGGTGGAGGCCTTGGCTGCGGGCGCAGCCGACGTGCTGCCTAAGCCGGTGCGCTGGGACAAAGCGGCCGAGGCCGAGCTGCGGGACCGGGTGCGGGCCATGGGCCGCGTCCGGCTCAGCGCCGCGCCACCCGCCACGCCCGCCGTCCCCCCTCCTCCCCCGGCCGCGCCCGCGCCGACCGGCCGGGTGGTGGCCATGGCCGCGTCCACCGGTGGGCCGCCCGCGCTGGCCCGTGTGCTGAGCGAGCTGGGCGGGCTTGAAGCCCCGGTGCTGCTCGTCCAGCACCTGCACCCCGACTTCATGGGCGGATTCGTGTCGTGGCTCAACCGCATGTCGGCCCTGCCGGTCAAAGCGGCGCGGGCGGGCGAGCGCATCAAGGCGGGCACCGTGTACGTGGCCCCGGGCCGGACCCACCTGCGGCTGGGGCCTGCCGGCGTCCTCTTGCTCGACGCCAAGCCCGTCCTGCTGCACACGCCCTCGGCCGACGTGCTGTTCTCCTCGGTGGCCCACGCCGCGGGACCCGGGGCCGTGGGCGTGCTGCTGACCGGCATGGGCGCCGACGGGGCCGCGGGCCTGCTCGACATCAAGGAGGCGGGCGGCGCCGCCATCGCGCAGGACGAGGCCACCTCCGCCGTGTTCGGCATGCCGAACGCCGCACTGCGCGTCGGCGCGGCCCACGAGGGCGTGGCGTTGGAGCGCATCGCGTCCGCGGTGCGCAGCGCAGTGGCCAAGAGCCCCCGGCGCCGGGCGGCCCGTTGAACCGGCCGGGCGAACCGAGCAGCCAGGGCAGGCCGGCCAGACCGAGCATCCGGGGCAAGCAGAACAAGCAGAGCAAGCACGCCGTGCCCGACCAGGTCCAGCGCCAGGTGGCGCGCGCCCTGGCCGACGCGGGCCTCAGGGCCGACCTGGCCGCCGAGCGCATCAGCCGGGCCGTGGAGGACGAGGCGCTGGCCGCGGGGGTCGAGCCCGGCCAGTGGACGGCCGAGGAGGGCGCCCGCCTGGTCGGCCGGGTGGTCGAGCGCCTCACCACCCAGGAGTCGTGGTTCTTCCGCGAGCCCCAGCCCCTGCGGGCCGCGGTCGAGCAGGCTCCCGCGGGCCGGTCCGTCCAGGTCTGGTGCGCGGGCTGCGCCAACGGCCAGGAGGCGTGGACGGCGGCCATGCTCCTCCACGAGCGGCGGGAGGAATGGCACGTGACCGCCACCGACCTCTCGGCCCAGGCCGTGGCCCGGGCCGCCGACGGCGTGTACCGCACGGGCGAGCTGCGGGGCCTCACCCCCGCGTTGCGGGCCCGCCACCTGACTCCCGCTCCCGACGAGGGCCGGTGGGCCATCGGGCCCCATCTGCGAGGAAGGGTTACATTCCTCCGTCACAATGCCGCCCGTCAGGCGCCGCCTGTATCCGCTGGGTCCTGTCACATCGTCCTGTGCCGCAACGTCCTCATCTACCTGGCCGACGATGCCGTACAGACCGCGTTGACCTCCTTCGAGCGCGCCCTGGCGCCTGACGGGGTGCTGGTCCTCGGCGCGGCCGAGTCGCTCTGGGGCCTGACCGACGCCTTCGAGCCCGTGCGCCTCGGCGGCCGCTACGCCTACCGCAAGCGGGGTCAAGGCCCGCCCCACCCGACCCGGCCGGCCCGATCCCGGCTCCGGCCCGTCGGCCAAGAGCTGCCGGACGCCGCCGACCTCGTGTCCCAGGCCCGGGCCGCAGCCGAGCGGGGCGACCACGCTGAGGCGGCCCGGGTCTTCCGCCAGGCCGCCTACCTCGACCCCGACCGGCCCGACGCGCACGACGGCCTGTCGGAGGCGCTCGACGCCTTGGGCCAGAGCGGTGCCGCGGCGCGGGCCAAGGCCGCGGCCCGGGCCGCGGGCCGCAGGCGGGCGCGGGGCGGCCGGTGACCGCCCCCCGGCTGCTCATCGCCGACGACTCGCCCACCGCCCGGGCCGCCCTCAAGGCCGCCTTGGTCGAGCAGGGCTACGAGGTGCTGGAGGCTGAGGACGGCAAGCAGGCGGTGGCCGCCGCGGCCGAGCACCGGCCCGACCTGGTCCTGCTCGACCTGGAGATGCCGCACCTCGGCGGCCGCGAGGTCATGGCCGCCCTGCGCGACGACCCCGAGCTGCGGGACACCCCGGTCATCGTGCTCAGCACCCGCACCGACCCCGAGTCGGTCACCGGCGCGCTGCGGCAGGGCGCTCACGACTACGTGGGCAAGCCGTTCGAGAAGGGCGAGCTGGCCGCCCGGGTGCAGGGCGCGCTGCGGACCAGGGTCGAGCTGGACGACCTGCGCCGGCGCAACTCCGAGCTCACCGCCTTCGCCTGGCGGGCCTCGCACGACCTGAAGTCTCCGCTGGCCGCCATCCGGGGCATGGCCGACACGGTCATCGCCCACGAGCAGCTCGAAGGCGAGGTCAAGCGCGACCTGCTGGCCCGCATCTCGGCCGCGGCCGAGCAGGCCGCCACCATGGTCGAGGGGCTGCTGTCGCTGTCGCGCGAGGCCGAGTCGCACCCGGCGGTGGCGGCCCGCACGCCCGACCCCGGGGCCGTGGTCCGCGACGTCGTGCACCAGGCCCACCTGCCCGACGTGGCCTGGGACTCGACCGATGCCGGCTGGGCCCCGGTGGCGCTGCCTGCTTCCGACTTCAACAGCGTCGTGCAGAACCTCGTCGTCAACGCCTCCTTCTACGGCCGCAGCGACGACGGCGTGCTCCACCTGACCGTGGCCGCCCGCTCCGAGGGCCGGATGCTGGTCATGACGGTGGCCGACCAGGGCCGCGGGGTCGACCCCGCCACCGTCGACCGGCTGTTCGAGCCGTTCGTGCGGGGCGTGGAGTCGCGCAAGGCCAACCCCCGCTCCACCGGCATCGGCCTGGCCATCGTGCGCCGCACGGTGGAGAGATGGGGCGGGCGGGTGGAGCTAGTGCCGTCGGACCAGGGCGCCCGGTTCGTGCTCGAGCTCCCGTTGGCGGACGCCCGATGACCACCAGCGGGGGCGGGGGGGACGTGCGCGGGCCCGTCGGGCCCGTCGTGCTGGTGGCCGAGGACTCGGCCACCGCCCGGGCCGCCATCCGCCACCATCTGACCAGCTACGGGTATTCGGTGGTGGAGGCGGGCGACGGCGAGGAGGCGCTGGCCGTCGTGCGCCGCGAGCAGCCCGACGCCGTGCTGCTCGACGTGGAGATGCCCGTGCTCGACGGCCACGCCGTGCTGGCGGCCATGCAGCGCGACGGCGCGCTGGCCCACATCCCCGTGGTCTTCCTCACCGGCAGGCACGACGCGGCCGAGTTGGTGGCCGGGCTCCAGGCGGGCGCCCACGACTACCTGCACAAGCCGTTCGAGGCGGCCGAGCTGGTGGCCCGGGTCTCCGCCGCGGTGCGGGTCAAGCGGCTTCAGGACGAGTTGAGGCACCGGTACGAGGAGCTCAACGTCCTGTCCCGCCTCGACGCCCTCACCGGGCTCTACAACCGGGGACACCTGGAGGAGCGGCTCCGGGACCTGTGCAGCGCGTCGCGGCGCCACGGGTTCCCGATCTCGGTGTTGATCATCGACCTCGACAACTTCAAGCTGGTCAACGACACGCACGGGCACCCGGTGGGCGACCAGGTGCTGCGGGGGGCCACGACGTGCGTGGGCGTGCATCTGCGGGCCGAGGACGTGCCCGGCCGGTGGGGCGGCGAGGAGCTCATGGTGCTGCTGCCGTACATCGACAGCCAGGGGGCGGCGACAGTGGCCGACCGCATCCTCCGGGAGATCGCGGCCGCCTCCGTCACCACGCCCACGGGCGCGGTGGTGTACATCACCGCGTCGATCGGGGTGTGCACGGCGGTGGGGAGGACGGCCGAGGAGCTGGTGCTCCGGGCCGACCAGGCGATGTACAAGGCCAAGGCCGGGGGCCGGAACCAGGTCGTGGTCGCCGACCCCTGACCCTGACCGGGGTTCACCGGCTCCAGACGGGTGGCCGGACGGGTTAGAGGTAGCCGGGGGGGCGGGTGTGGGGCTGCTCCTGGCCGCCCGCGGGCAGCGCGTTCTGGCGCATCTCCTCCAACTGGGCCCGGGCCGCCATCTGCTGGGCGAACAGCGTGGCCTGGATCCCGTGGAACAGCCCCTCCAGCCACCCCACGAGCTGGGCGTGGGCCACCCGCAGCTCCGCCTCGGACGGGGCGTGGGCGTCGAAGGGCTGGGCCAGGCGGTCGAGCTCCTCTTGGAGGTCGGGCGAGAGCACGGCGGCCAGCTCGCGCACCGACGTCTCGTAGATCTCCTTGAGACGGGCCCGGCTGGCCTCGTCGAGCGGGGCCAGGCGCACCTCGTCGAGGAGCTGCTTGATCATCGACCCGATGCGCATGACCTTGGCGGGCTGCTCGACGACCTCGCTCTGCCGCCCGCCCTCGCCCTGCCCGTCGCCCTGTCCAACCCCCGGCCCGTCGCCCTGGCCGCCGCCGGCCGGGTCCTGCACGATCAAAAGGCGCGGCTCGTCATCGGTGTCCTGGTTGGCCATGGCCTCATACTTCCCCGTCTACCCCCCGGCCACCAACAACGGCACGAACGCCTCGGCGGGCGTCAGCGAGCCGTGCCTGCACACCAGGACCGTCTCGCCCGTGTCGGTCGGGTCGACGAAGGCCACCGGCTCGAACGGGACCACGGCCACGTCGCCCACCCGGTCGGCGAACTCGGGCGGCAGCGGGCCTCCGAACCACCCCGCCTCCTCCAGCTCCTCCCGGGCATGGACCCACGCCACGTGCCCATGGGCCTGCCGGGCCCGCTCCAGGACCCGCCCCGCGGTGCCGGGCCGGGCGTGCAGCCAGCGAAAGCGCGACTCGCCGGACTGGACCTCCACGTCGGCCAGCACCGCCTCGTCGATGGTGAGCAGGGCGTTGCCCACCTGGACTTGGCCGTGGTCGGCGGTGACGACCAGCGCGGCGCCCGGGGGCAGCGCGTCGCGCACGTCGGCCACCAGGCGGTCGACGAAGCGGACCTCGGCGTCGTAGTGCGCCCCGAACCCGTGCGAGTGGGCGATGTTGTCGACGCCGTCGTAGTAGGCGTAGACGAACGGCTCGCCCTCGGCCAGCAGCCTGCCCACCTCCACCGCGATGGTCGACGCCACCCGCCAGCCCACCAGCCGGGTGCCGCCCAGGTGGGCGCCGGTGAACCCGGTGGCCCCGAAGTGGCCCTTGGTGATGACCGGCGGGCGGATGCCCTCGAACGGGGGCAGGCACTGGAAGTCGGCGGGCGGGATGGTCTGGCGGGCATCGCCCCGGCCCGTGCTCCAGCGCAGCACGTTGAGGATCTCGCCGTGCCCCACCGCGATGCGATAGCCCAAGATGCCGTGGGCCGCGGGCGGGCGGCCGGTGGCGATCGAGGTGAGGGCGGTGGCTGTGGTGCTGGGCGCCACCGACGTGATTGGCCCCCCCGTCATCCCGGCCAGCGTGGGGGCCAGCGAGGCCCGCTCCTGGAGCTGCTCCCACCCCAGCCCGTCGAGCACGAGCAGGACGACCTGCCCGGCCTGTCGGGCCGCCTCGGGCAGCCAGTCGCCCGGCCCCTGGTCCTGGTCGCGGTACTGGTCGCGGTGGAGCAGGGCGGGGACGATGGACGAGATGCAGGCGCCGCCGTAGTCGGGAAGCACAGGTGCGGGCGGCGCTCCCATGCGTGCACGGTAGGCGGTGTACGGCAGGCCGAGCCGGACCCCAGCCGGCGACACCGGGAGGAGGGCGACCGCCGGCCGGGGTCAGGCGACCACTATGTCATCGTGTGACAAAGGAGGGTTGTCGGCCATAGCCCAAACGGGCTATTTCCGAACAGCCCCCTGAAGGGCCTCGACCAAAGGCCCCGGATCGCCCGATTTCACCACGAGGGTGATGCCGAGGGCGGCCAACTGGTCGCGCACGTTCTCGCCTGCCAGGGCCGAGTGGGCCACCACGGCAATGTCGGGCAGCTCCCGCTGGAGCACCTCGATGGCCTCGAACCCGCTCATACGGGGCATGAGCAGGTCCATGACCACCGCCTGGGGGCGCAGCGCCTGGCACTGCTCCACCGCGGCCTGCCCGTCCACCGCGGTGCCGACCACCTCGACGTCCGCCCTGCCCTCCAACTGGACGCGCAGCAGGAGCAGCACGTCCGGCTCGTCGTCCACCAGCAGGACGCGCAAAGGCCCGCCTGCCGACCCCTCGGTTGCCACGGCGCCCAAGGTAGCGGCGCTTCGACGGTGTACGAGCCTGCTGCCCCTACGATGGGGGCGTGAAGGTGTCGACTCGGGGCGACTACGCGAGCCGGGCGCTGTTGTCCTTGGCCCTGCACGGCGAGGACTCGGGTCCCACGTCTGTGCGCGACATCGCCGAGCGCACCGGCCTCCCCCAGCCCTACCTGGAGCAGATCCTGCTCGCCCTCAAGGGCGCGGGCCTGGTCCGCTCCAAGCGGGGCGTGGGCGGCGGCTACGTGCTGGCCCGGGACCCGGCCGAGATCACCCTCGGGCAGATCGTGTCGGCCGTCGACGGGCCCATCGTGGCGGGCGACTTCGGCGAGCCCCACCAGAACGGGGCCTGCGACCACGAGGGCCAGTGCGTGCTGCTGTCGGTGTGGGCCGACGTGGGCCACCACATGCGCGGCCACCTCGACTCCTTCACGCTGGCCGACATGGTGTCGCGGGCGCGCGGCACCGCCCCCGCCGTCCTCGAACCGCTGACCTGACCATGGCCGCGGCGCCGCCCGGCTACCCGGCCCAGTGGGAGGCCGACGTGGTGGTGTCCGACGGGGGCACCGTCCACGTCCGGCCCATCCGTCCCGACGACGCCGACGCCATCCGGGCCCTCCACCTCCGGCTGTCGGCCGAGACCATCTACCTCCGCTTCTTCTCCCCCATCCCGGCCTTGTCGGAGGCCATGGTCGAGCGCTTCACCACGGTCGACTACGCCGACCGGCTGGCCCTGGTCGCGCAGTTGGGCGACCAGCTCATCGGCGTGGCCCGGTACGACCGCACGCCCGGCACCGACCAGGCCGAGGTCGCCTTCGTGGTCGACGACGCCCATCAGGGCCGGGGCCTGGGGACCCTGCTGCTGGAGCACCTGGCCGCCGCGGCCCGGGAGAACGGCATCCGCCAGTTCACGGCCGAGACCCTGCCCGGCAACAACCGGATGCTGCGGGTGTTCAGGGACGCAG
>DASYMT010000275.1:0-2915 GCA_036008925.1 Acidimicrobiales bacterium
CTGTCCTTCGCCGGGCACCCCTCGCTGGGCACGGCGTGGGCCCTCGGGCCCAAGCGGTGGACGCAGCGCACCAGCGGGGCGACCGTGGTGGTGGAGGCGGACGAGCATGGCGCGGTCATGTCCCAGCCCGACCCGGTCTTCACCGAGACCGACCCGGTGCCCGCGGCCAAGGCCCTCGGGCTCAACGAGCACGAGGGGGCGTGGGTGGCCAGGGCGGGCGGGAACAGCCACCTTCTCGTCCTCACCGACCAGCCCATCCACCGGCTGGAGCCCAACCTGCCCGCCGTGCAGCGGGTGGCCGAGTTGGCCATGACCTTCACCGTGGCGGTGGTCGAGCGCCGCCACGACCACACCCTGCACGTGCGGGTCTTCGTCCCCGGCGGGGGCATCCCGGAGGACCCGGGCACCGGCTCGGCCGCGGGCCCCATCGGCCTGTTGGCGAGCGAGCACTGGGGCACGGACGTCGACGTCACCGTCCTCCAGGGCGCCGAGGTCGGCCGCCCCTGCGTGATCCAGGTGCACGCCGAGCGGGGGGCGCTGACGGTGGGCGGCCGGGTGGCCCAATGCGCCAAAGGCCACTTTCTCCTTTAAAGACGGGCGCCAGTAGGATCGACGCAGCGTGGCCGCCTTCTCGAACGTCGCCTTGCCGAGCGAGTCGGAGGAAGTGTGGCGCTACAGCCGCATCTCCCAACTCGATCTCGACGCGTACCAGCCCCTGCCGTCAGGCGCGGCGGTCGACGGGCGCGTCCCGAGCGAATTGCAGGCTGTGGTCGACGCGGCGGGCGACTACGCCGCGCTGGCCGTCGTCCGCAACGGCCGCTTGGCCCACCTCGACATCCGGGACCCGCGGGTCCAGGTCGGCCCGGGCGACGACGACCCCGTCCCCGGCGAGTCCGACGCCTTCACCACCCTGAACCGGGAGCACGCGGCCGAGGCGATCGTCGTGCGGACGGGCAAGGGCGTGGCCGTGGAGGCGCCCGTCCTCGTCCTGCACTGGGTCGACGCGCCCGACGCGGCCGTCTTCCCCCGGCTGGTGGTGCGGGCCGACGAGGCCTCGCAGCTCACCGTGCTCGACCATATCGCCTCGCCCCTGGACGCCCACGCCTTCGTGGCCCCGGTCGTGCAGCTCGAGGTGGGCGACGCGGCCAACCTCCGGTACCTGAACGTGCAAGAGCTCGGCCCGTCCGTCTGGCAGATCGCCTACCAGGCCAGCCAGGTGGGGCGCGACGCCACCCTCAACTCGTCGCTCGTGGCGCTGGGGGGCGACTACGCCAGGGTGCGGGCCGACTCCCGGCTGGCGGGCCAAGGGGGCAGCAGCAACCTGTTGGCCGTCTACTTCGGCGACGGGGCCCAGATGCACGACTTCCGCACCATGCAGGACCACGACGCGCCCAAGACCACCAGCGACCTGTTGTTCAAGGGCGCGGTCGAGGACCAAGCCCACTCCGTCTACTCCGGGCTCATCCGGGTGCGGAAGGGGGCGGCGGGGACCAACGCGTTCCAGACCAACCGCAACCTGGTGCTGACCGAGGGCGCCCACGCCGACTCGGTGCCCAACCTGGAGATCGAGGAGAACGACGTGCGCTGCTCGCACGCCTCGGCCGTGGGCCCCATCGACGAGGAGCAGCGGTACTACCTGGAGGCGCGGGGCGTGCCCACCGACGTGGCCGAGCGGCTCATCATCCTCGGCTTCTTCAACGAGGTCATCGAGCGCACGCCGATCGCCGGGCTGCGGCCCCGGCTACGCGACGCGGTGGCGGCCAAACTGGGGCAGCCGTGAGCGCGGTGGTCAGGGTGTGCGAGCGGGACGACCTGAAGTCGGGCGAGGCCCGCCGCTTCGACGTGGACGGGCACCGCATCGCGCTGGTCCGCATCGGCGACGACTTCTATGCCATCGGCGACCGTTGCAGCCACGCCGACTACTCATTGTCCGAGGGCGAGGTCAACGAGGACGAGAAGGAGATCGAGTGCTGGAAGCACGGCAGCACGTTCTCCTTGGTGACGGGCGAGCCCCAGTGCCTGCCCGCGGTGACGCCCGTCCCCGTCTACAACGTGAGGGTCGAGGGCGACGACGTGTTGGTGGTGCTGCCGTGAGCCACGTATTGAAGATCGAGGGCCTGCAGGCCCGGGTGGCCGGTGCGGGCCGGGAGATCCTCCAGGGCATCGACCTCGAGGTCCGCAGCGGCGAGGTCCACGCGGTGATGGGGCCGAACGGCTCTGGCAAGTCCACGCTGTCGCACGTGCTCATGGGCCATCCCGAGTACGAGGTGACGGGCGGGAGCGTGACCCTCGACGGCTTGGAGCTGTTGGGCCTGCCCACCTGGCAGCGGGCCCAGGCCGGACTGTTCCTCGCCATGCAGTACCCGATCGAGGTCCCGGGCGTGAGCCTGGAGGACGTGATGCACGAGTCGTTCACCGCCGCGGGACGGGCCGACGAGCCGGTGCGCGCGCTGGTGGCGGCCGAGGCCGGGCGCATCGGCTTCGACGAGCGGTTCCTCAGCCGGCCCATGAACGTGGACCTGTCGGGCGGCGAGAAGAAACGAAACGAGACCCTCCAGCTCGGCGTGCTGAAGCCCAAGATCGCGGTGCTCGACGAGATCGACTCCGGCCTCGACGTGGACGCGTTGCGGGCCGTGGCCCGGCGCATCGAGGCGGCCACCCACGAGGACCAACTGGGCGTGCTGGCCATCACCCACTACAACCGGCTGCTGCACGAGCTGAAGCCCGACGTGGTGCACGTGCTGTCGGGCGGGCGCATCGTCGCATCGGGCGGGCCGGAGCTGGCGGCCGACCTGGAGGACACGGGCTACGCGGGCTATGGGGGGCCCGAGGAGCAGGCCGAGCCGGGGCCGCTGCCACTGGCCGAGGACCCCTTCGCCGACCCGTTGCTATGACCGTTCCCGAGGCCGACCGGG
>DASYMT010000276.1:0-3794 GCA_036008925.1 Acidimicrobiales bacterium
CACGTACTCCTGGCCCGACAGGCTCCGCAGCTCGAACATGACCTGGTCGGTGATCTCCCGCAGGACCCGGGGGTCGTCGGCCCGGTCGTGGTAGCGCTCGAAGGTCATGGGCTTGGAGATGCGGATGGTGATGGGCATGAAGAAGCGGGGCATCACCTGGCCGATGGGCTGGGCCTCGCGGGTGCCGACCATGGCGGTGGCGAGGACCGGGCACCGGTTGCGCAGGGCCAGGCGGGCCACACCGGTGTGGCCCTTGTAGAGGCGGCCGTCGGGCGAGCGGGTGCCCTCGGGGTAGATGCCGAACAGGCCGCCGTTCTGGAGGACCTCGGTGGCCGCGTCGAGGGCGCCCTGGCTGGCGCTGCCGCCCTCGCGCTTGATGGGGATCTGGCCCACGGCCCGGAAGAACCACGCCGTCTTGGGGTCGTCGAAGTACTCGGCCTTGGCCACGAAGGTGAGGCGGCGGCGCAGCACCAGCGGGAGGAAGATCGAGTCGCTGAAGCTGAGGTGGTTGCTGGCCAGGATGGCCGCGCCGTCGTCGGGCAGGTTCTCCAGCCCTTCGACCCTGACCCGGAAGAGGAAGCGCAGGACGGGGGTGAGCACCGCCTTGAGCAGCCAGTAGGTCATTGCCCACAAAGGATAATCGGGACGGCGGCCTGTACCTTTCGGGCGGGTTACAGGGGCGTGAAGCTCTGCCTGCCCTTTGGTGTCGTTCCCGCGTGGGCGCCTGTTCTTGACCCTCCGGTCAAGTGATGCATACCGTGCGGGCGCTATGACCTCCCGGCGACTGACCCAGCGGGGCCGCGACCGGCGGCGCCAGCTCATGGACTTCGCCGCCCACCGCTTTGCCGACAACGGCTTCCACCCCACGTCGGTGGCCGAGATCGTGCAGGGCATGGGGGTCGGCAAGGGCGTCTTCTACTGGTACTTCGCCAGCAAGGAGGAGCTGTTCCTGGAGATCCTCAAGGAGGCGCAGCACGAGCTGCGCCGGGTGCAGCAGCAGGCCCTGGGCGACGAGCCCGACCCGGTGCGGCGCATCGAGCTGGGCATCCGGGCCTCGCTGACCTGGCTGGCCGAGCACCGCCACCTGTTCAGCGTCTTCCAGTTCGCGGCGGCCGACGAGCGCTTCTCCCCCGCCATGCGCCGGGGCCAGGACGTGGCCGTGGGCGATGTGGTGCGGCACGTGAAGGAGGCCATCGTGTCGGGGCGGGTGCGCGACACCGACCCGCTGGTGATGACCCACGCCATCCTCGGGGTGACCAACAACCTGGCCCGCACGTTCATCTTCGAGCGGGGCGACGACGCCGAGCAGGTAGCCGACGAGGCCGTGGAGTTCTGCCTCCACGGCCTCCTCGGACTGGGCTGAGCTACCCGACGACGCTCGGAAGCAGGTACTGCACGTCGGCCGACGGGTTGCCGGTCACCCACGGCGAGCAACTGTTGACGTACGTCATCAGCGGAGGGGCCGGAGTGACCTCGAGGCTGGCACAGCCGCGATACACCCACCCGTACGAGCCCTGGCGTCGTGACGTCTCGAGCGACATCCAGCCGCCCTCGGTGTACCGGGCGTCGCTGTTGGCGGCCAGCGTGGTGCAGTTGCTCCCGTCGACCTGGCACCGCTGGAGGTACACGACCGCTTCGAAGTAGTGCTCGGTCCCGTACTGGACGTCGTTGCCGTTCAGGTAGGTGACCACCGGCCAGATGGTGTTGTGCTCGTCCTTTCGGACGCAGACGTACGACTCCTCGTAGTACCCGGCGGCCGCGTTCTTGTGCGGGGTGCACACGGTGGCGGGGGTGTACTTCTTCGCCGCCGGGGTCTGCACCTCCGCGCCCGCCTCGGTCGGCACCGCCAGGAGGGCCATGGCCAAGGTGCCTACTGCGGTCAGGGCCCACAGGGCCCGCTTGAAGGACTGCATCTTGTCGCTCCTCGGGTTGCGCCCGGGCCCCAACGGCCCGAGCACCCGTTCCATGCCGTCTGGAGTGAAAACGCAACGAGGCCCCTCACGGGGACAACCCTCACGCTGCGCTCCGTACAGTCGACGGGTGTGGAGGCCGGGCTGCGCGATCTGACACTGCTGGGCACGGGCCTGCGGGTCGTGCTCGGCGTCGTGGCCGCCGCCGCGGTCGGCGCCCTCGTGGCCTGGAGGCGGCCCGGCTGGCGGCGGCGCCTGCTGTGCCGGTGGCTGCCCGGCGTGGCGGTCGTCGATGTCGTGCTCACGTGGTCGTTTCGCCGCGGCACCCGCATCACCGACCATCTGCCGCCCTCGTTCCACGTGTGGGTCGGCCTGGTCGTGCTGGCCCTGCTGGCGGGTGCCCGCCGCCGCGCCCTGGCCACCGTGGTCGTGGCCGTGCTGGCCGCGGCCAACGCCTTCGTCCAGGTGAACGGCCACTACGGCTACTTCCCGACCGTCGGCACCGTGCTGGGGAGGCCCCCGCCCGAGGCCGTCGGCGCGGCCAGGCTGGCGGCCGAGCTGCGGGCCTGGCCCACCCCGCCGACCCCGCGGCCCAAGCACGGCCAACTGGTGCCGCTCGACATCGCGCCCACGGCCTCGCACCTGCGCCACCGCGCGGGCAGCGTGTGGCTGCCGCCCGCCTACTTCGACGCCCGCCGGGCCAGGCTGCCGGTGGTGCTGATGCTGTCGGGGGCGCCGGGGTCCGCCATCGCCTGGTCGCAGTCGGGCTTCGCCACCCGCACGGCCGACGCCTACGCCCAGGCCCACGACGGCGTGGCCCCCATCCTGGTCTTCACCGACCAGAACGGCTCGGTCGTCGGCGACACCGAGTGCGTCGACGGGCCGAGGGGCAACGCCGAGACGTTCCTCACCGTCGACTTCGCGGGCTTCCTCCACGACCGCCTCCACGTCCACCCGCCCCCCGACCGCACCGCCGTGGTGGGATTCTCCGAGGGCGGGACGTGCGCGCTCGTGCTGGCCCTGCGCCACCCCGACCTGTTCGGCCGCCTGGGCGACCTGGCGGGCGACGGCGCCCCCAACATCGGCTCGCCCGCGCGCACCCTGCGCACGCTGTTCGGGGGCGACCAGGCGGCCATGGACGCCCACGACCCCGCCCTGCTCCTGTCGACGCGCCGCTACCCCAACTTGGCCGCGTGGGTGGTCACCGGTCGACGGGACCGGCGGCATCTGGCCACCGGGCGGGCGGTCGCGGCCCGGTTGCGCGCCGCGGGCGCACGGGTGTCGAGCAGCCGGGTGGGCGGCGGGCACGACTGGCCGTTCGCGGGCCGGGCCCTGCGACGCGTGCTGCCTGCTCTGGCCGACCACATGCTCGCGCCGCCGTCGGCCGCCTGACGGCCCGTCGGCGGGCTAGAGCTTGGTCAGCGCCTTGCGCAGGTTGCGCACGGCCTGGCCGATGCGCTGCTCGTTCTCGATGAGGGCGAACCGCACGAAGCCCTCGCCGCCGGGGCCGAAGCCCATGCCGGGCGACACGGCCACGTTCCCCTCGCTGATGAGGAACTTGGAGAACTCGAGCGAGCCCATCTCGGCATACGGCTCGGGGATGGGCGCCCACACGAACATCGTCCCCTGCGGCTTGGGGATGTCCCAGCCGATCCGGGCCAGTCCCTCGCACAGCGCGTCCCGGCGGGACTGGTAGATCTCGTTGACCACCTTGGGGTAGTCGGGCGCCTCGTTCATGGCCACGATGGCCGCGATCTGGATGGGCTGGAACGTCCCGTAGTCCAGATAGCTCTTGAGCTTGGTGAGGGCCTGCACGATGGCCGCGTTGCCCACCAGGAACCCGACCCGCCACCCGGCCATGGAGAACGACTTGGTCAGCGTGTA
>DASYMT010000277.1:0-12667 GCA_036008925.1 Acidimicrobiales bacterium
AACCCGAGCAACACGGCAACATCAGGTGCGCCAGGTCGATCGACCGCAGGATCTTGAGCGGACGTTGCTTCCCCGACGTCCGCTTTTTCGCGTGGCGCCAACGAGTGCCCAAGGAGTGATGCCGCATCGCCGCACCGCCCACCAACGAGACCAGGATCAACGACCGCATCCGCGCCCGCGAGGTGCTCGTGGTCGATGCCAACGGGACCAAGCTCGGGGTCAAAGCCCTGCCTGACGCCCTGCGCATCGCCCGAGAGGCGGACCTCGACCTCGTCGAAGTGGCCCCCATGGCCAATCCGCCGGTGTGCCGGATCATGGACTACGGCCGCTTCAAGTACGAGAACGAGCTGCGGGCCAAGGAGTCCAGGCGCAAGACCACCAACGTCGGGATCAAGGAGATGAAGTACCGGCCCAAGATCGGGTCCGGCGACTTCAACACCAAGACCCGCCAGGTCGCCCGGTTCCTCGGCGAAGGCCACAAGGTCAAGGTCACGATCATGTTCCGAGGGCGCGAGATGAGCCATCCGGAGCTGGGCAAGAAGATCCTCGACAAGGTGGCTGAGGACGTGGTCGCCCTGGCCAAGGTCGAAGCGGCCCCGAAGCTGGACGGACGAAACATGATCATGGTCCTCGCCCCGGACAAGCGGGCGCAGCAGGAGGCGGCCAAGGCGGCCGCCGCGGCTGAGGCCGAAGGCACCGAGGGCGTCGAGGGCGTCGAGGGCACGGCCACTGACCCGGCAACGGGCGACAACGCCGGCGCGGTCGAAGCGCCTGCCGCCACCGTCGCACCCGCCGTCGCACCCGAGGCCGCAGAGGCCGAGGCGGAGATCGAAGTCGAAGTCGAAATGGAACTCGAAGTGGAAGTCGAACCCACACCGGAGGCCGACCCCGCCCCGCCCGTCGAGGCCGCGGCCACCGCCAATGGCGCCGAACCGGCCGCCCCAGAACCCCAACCGCAGGAGAGCTAGACGATGCCGAAGATGAAGACCGACAAGGGCGCAGCCAAGCGCATCAAGATCACCGGGAGCGGCAAGCTGCGCCGCCGCCAGGCCTTCCTCAACCACATCCTGGAGAAGAAGTCGGCGAACCGGAAGCGCCGACTGGGACGGGAGACCGACCTCGCCCCCGGCGACGCCAAGCAGGTCAAGCGCCTGCTCGGCCTGTAGCCCCGTAGCCCTCCTCCCTCCCCCAACCCCCTCGCAGAAAGGAGCCCATCGATGGCAAGGGTCAAGCGCGCCGTCCATGGCAAGAAGCACCGCCGCGCCGTCCTCGAGCAGGCCCAGGGCTATTACGGCAACAAGAGCCGTTCGTACCGCGCCGCCAACGAGCAGGTCATGCACTCCCTGCAGTACGCGTTCCGCGACCGCCGGGCCCGCAAAGGCGACTTCCGACAGCTCTGGATCCAGCGCATCAACGCCGCCGCCCGCCTCCACGGCATGAGCTACAGCCGCCTCATCGCCGGCCTGCGCCTGGCCGAGGTGGAGGTCGACCGCAAGGTTCTGGCCGACCTGGCCGTCACCGACGCCAACGCCTTCGCCGCCTTGGTGCACCTGGCCGAGAAGGCCAACGCAGAGGCGGCATCGGAGGCTCCGGCCTCCTGAGCCCGGCGCTCGCCTTCCGGCACCCGCGGGTCCAACGGCTGCGGCGCCTCTTGGGGCGCCGCAGCGCGCGTCAGGAGGAGCGGGCCTTCGTCATCGAGGGCCACAAGCTGCTCGACGAGGCCGCGGCCGCGGGCGTGCCCGTGCTCGAGGTCTACGTGGCCGCCGGGCACGAGCGGCCCGCCCGCCTCCCCGACGGGGCCGAGGTGTTCGAGCTGGCCCCCGGCGTCTTGGAGCGCATCGCCGACACGGTCACACCTCAGCCGGTGTTGGCCGTGGTGCCCTACGTCGACGTGCCCCTCGACGCCCTCGAATCCGGCACATTCCTCGTGGTCTGCGTCGATGTGCGCGACCCGGGCAATGCGGGCACTGTCCTGCGCTCGGCCGAGGCGGCGGGGGCCGACGGGGTAGTCTGCTGCGACGGCTCGGTCGACGTCTACAACCCGAAGACAGTGCGGGCGTCGGCTGGATCGCTCTTCCACGTCCCAGTCGTCGTCGGAGGCGAGCCTGTGGAAGTGCTCGAACGGATCGGAAGCTGGGGGATGACCCGCTTGGGCGCCGATGCCCACGGCGGCACGGACTACACCGCCCTCGATCTGACCGCCCCCACCGCCTTCGTGCTGGGCAACGAGGCCAACGGGCTGCCCCCGGAGGCGGGCAAGGCACTCGACGGACTTGTGACCATCCCCATGGCGGGCCGCTCGGAGTCGTTGAATGGAGGGATGGCCACGGCCGTGCTGTGCTTCGAGACCGCCCGCCAGCGCCGAGACCAGCGCGGGGCAGGCCGATGAGCGCCAGCGCCGACCTGGACCTGCTGCCGGACGCCGTCCTCCACATCGACGCCGACCGCCGCATCGTGGCCGCCAACCAGGCCGCGGCGGCCCTCACCGGCGTCCCCGTGGACCGGCTGGTCGGCCAGGACGTGTCCGAGGCGCTATTCCCCCGAAGCAAGGACGGCAAGCCCCTGCTCGACGGGACGTGGCACCACTCCACCATGCTGCGGTCGGTCCACCGCCTGCCCGAGCACGAGGTCACCATCCGACGGGCCGACGACGAGGACATGCGCACGTTCGTCACCGGCCGGTACCAGCGCAACGGCGACGGCGGGCTGACCGGCGCGGTGCTGGCCCTTCGGCCTGCCGGCAACCGGGGCCACCAGGCGGCCACCGGCATCGAGATCGTGTCGACCGTGAGCCACGAGCTGCGGTCGCCCCTCACGTCGGTGAAGGGCTACACCAGCCTGCTGCTCAACCGGTGGGACAGGCTCAAGGACGACCAGAAGCGCATGATGCTCGAACAGGTCAACCACGACGCCGACCGGGTGACCCGCCTCATCACCGAGCTGCTCGACATCAGCAGGCTGGAGTCCGGCCGCCTGATGCTGCGCCGCCAGATGATCGACCTCCAGGCGCTGGCCTCGTCGGTGGTCGAGAAGGTGCGCATGGAGTACCCAGAGCTGGAGTGCGACCTGCGCTTCCCCGACGAGCTGCCCTCGGTCTACGCCGACCCGGACAAGATCGTCCAAGTCCTCACCAACCTGGTCGAGAACGCGTGCAAGTACGCCTCGCCCAAGGGCGTGGTGGTCCAGGCCACCATCGAGGGCGACGACGTGTGCATGGCGGTGGAGGACAAGGGCGAGGGCATGCCCGAGACCGACCTGTCCAAGGTCTTCACCAAGTTCTTCAGGCGCGCCGAGACCAAGCCCACCGGCTCAGGCCTGGGGCTGTGGATCAGCCGAGGCCTGGTCGAAGGCCACGGCGGCAAGCTCACGGCCCGGTCAAATCCGGGCGAGGGCACCACGTTCCGCTTTACGCTGCCCCTCCACGCCTTCGAGGAGCTGCATCAGTAAGTGGACGACGTGAAGACCATCAGGGAGGAAGGCCTGGCCCGCCTTTCGGCCGCTCGATCCTCCGACGAGCTGGCGAGCGCGTTCAGCGAGGTGCTCGGAAAGAAGTCGGCATTCCAACAAGCCCGCCAGGGGCTCAGGGAACTCGACATCGAGGCCCGCCGTGAGCTCGGCAGGCTCCTGCAAGAGGTGGAGGCCGAGCTTTCCGCACTGGCCGACAAGCGCGCCAGCGAATTTTCGAGCGCCGACCGGGCCGCCCGCCTGGAGGCCGAGCGCCTCGACCTGACCGAGGTGCTCCCCGGCCCGCCCACCCGGGGCAGCCTCAGCCTGGTCACCCAGACCCGCGACGAGCTCGAGGACGTGTTCGTGGGCATGGGCTTCACCGTGGCCGAGGGGCCTGAGGTGGAGACCGACTGGCACAACTTCGAGGCCCTCAACATCCCCAAGGCCCACCCGGCCCGCAGCGGCTTCGACTCCCTCTACCTCGACTGGGGCGAGCCCGAGTCCACTCTGTTCCGGCCGCACACCAGCCCGGTGCAGATCCGGCTCATGCAGTCGCAGCCCCCGCCCATCTATGCGGTGATGCCGGGCAAGGTGTACCGCAAGGACACGCCCGACGCGAGCCACAACGCCACCTTCCACCAGATCGAGGGCCTGGTCGTGGACCACGGCATCACCTTCGGCGACCTGGCGGGCACCATCGACGAGTTCATCCACGCCTACTTCGGGCCTCAGATCCAGACCCGCCTGCGCCCGGCCAGCTTTCCGTTCACCGAGCCGTCGGCCGAGTTCGAGGTCACGTGCGCGGTCTGCGGCGGCGAGGGCTGCCGGACCTGCTCGGGCGTGGGCTGGATCGAGCTGGGGGGGTGCGGCATGGTCCACCCCAACGTGTTCCGGGCCGTCGGCATCAACCCCGAGGAGTGGACCGGGTTCGCCTTCGGGTTCGGGATCGACCGCATCGCTATCGTGCGCCACGGCCTCGAGGACATCCGCGTCCTGCTCGACAACGACGTCCGCTTCATCTCGCAGTTTTAAAGGATCGCCATGCGCGTGCCCCTCTCCTGGCTCCGTGAGTTCGCGCCCTTCGAGGGCGATCCCGTCGCGCTGGGCGAGACGTTCGACGACCTGGGCATGGTGGTCGAGTCCATCGAGCGGGTGGGGGAGGGGCTCGACGGCGTCGTCGTCGCCCGGGTCCTCGAGGTCCATCGCATCGAGGGGGCCGACAAGATCCGCCGCATCCTGGTGGACGACGGAGCGGGCGAGCCCGTGCAGGTCGTCTGCGGGGCGTGGAACTTCGAGGCCGGGGCCACGGTGCCGTTCGCCCGGGTGGGCGCGGTGCTGCCCGGCCACTTCGAGATCGGCCGGCGCAAGATGAAGGGCGTCGAGTCCCACGGGATGATCTGCTCGGCCCGGGAGCTGGAGCTGGGCGACGACGGGGCCGGGATCATGGTGCTCGACCCCGACGTGGGCCCGCCCGGCACGCCGTTGGCCGACGCCCTCGGCATCCAGTCCGACGTGGTGTTCGACCTGGCCATCGAGACCAACCGGCCCGACGCCAACTCGTTGGCGGGCGTGGCCCGGGACGCGGCGGCCCGCCTCAAGCTGCCCTTCCGCCTGCCCGACCCCCCGCAGCCCCAGGGCCCGCCATCCGACCAGGCAGGCGTTCGGGTCGACGCGGCCGGGCTCTGCCCCCGTTTCACGGCGACCGTCATCACCGGCGTGGTCGTGGGCCAGTCGCCCGATTGGGTGAAACGGCGGCTGACGCTGGCGGGCATGCGGCCCATCAACAACGTGGTCGACGCGTCCAACTACGTGATGCTGGAGCTGGGCCAGCCCACCCATCCCTACGACCTCGACCGGCTGGGCGGGCGGGGCCTCATCGTGCGGGCGGCCCGGCCCGGCGAGAGGCTCGTCACCCTCGACGACGTGGAGCGGGTGCTGGGCCAAGGCGGCGAGGACTGCCTCATCTGCGACGGCGACGACGTGCCCGTGGGCATCGCCGGGATCATGGGCGGGGCCTCGTCGGAGATCGGCGACTCGACCACCACCGTGCTGTTGGAGGCCGCCTACTTCGCGCCCATGGCCGTGGCCCGCACGTCGAAACGACTGGGGCTGCGGTCGGAGGCGTCGGCCCGCTTCGAGCGGGGGTGCGACCCCGAGGGCATCGACCGGGCCGTGGCCCGCTTCATCGAGGTGCTGACCGCCTCGTCGCCCGGCCAGGTCGACGGCGGCATGATCGACGTCCGCTTCCTGCCCCCCGGGCGCGAGCCCGTCCGGGTGCGCACGGCCCGGGTCAACGCCGTGCTGGGCACGTCGCTCACCACCGAGCAGGTCGCCGCCTATCTGGAGCCCATCGGCTTCACGGTGGTCGTGGGGGACGGCGTGGTCGAGGCCACCCCGCCCTCGTTCCGCCCCGACGTGACGATCGAGGAAAACGTCATCGAGGAGGTGGCCCGCCACCACGGCTACATGAACATCGGGCGCACCATCCCCCGGCGGCCGTTCGTCGGCTCGCTCACGCCCTACCAGAAGGCCCGGCGCAGGCTGCGCGAGGTGCTGGTCGGCGCGGGGGTGAGCGAGGCCCTGGGCGTGCCCCTGCTGGCGCCGGGCGAGTTGGACCGGGCCGGGCTGCCGGAGCAGGCCATCGTGGCCCCCGACCCGCTGGCCCGGGAGGAGTCGGTGCTGCGCACGTCGGTGCGGCCCGGGCTGCTGCGGGCGGTGGCGTTCAACACGTCGCACCGGGTGGCGGACACCGCGCTGTTCGAGATCGGCCACGTGTTCGAGGTGCCGGCCGACACCGCCCAGGCCCTGCCCGACGAGCGTGAGGTGGTCGGCGTGGTCGTGGCCGACGCGGTGGTGGCCAAGCGGGTCTTCGACCTCATCGCGGCCGAGTTCGACGTCGCCGTCACCCTCAAGGCGGTAGCCGACGGGCCGGGGCTGCACCCCACCCGCACTGCCGCCGTCCTGCTCGACGGCGCCTTGGTGGGCCACGTGGGCGAAGTGGACCCGGACGTGCTGGCCGCGTGGGGGATCGAGGGCCGGGTGGGCTGGATCGGCCTCGACCTGGGCCTGCTGCTGCCCGCCACGCCGCACTACCGCGAGGCCCGGCCCGTCTCGCGCTTCCCGTCCAGCGACATCGACCTGGCCTTCGTCGTGGCCGACTCGGTGCCCGCCGCCGCGGTGGAGGCGGCGCTGCGCAGCGCGGCGGGGGAGCTGCTGGAGTCGATCACCCTGTTCGACGTGTTCCGCGACGCCGAGCGGCTCGGCCCCGACCGGCGCTCGCTGGCCTACCGCCTGCGCTTCCAGGCCCAGGACCGCACGCTCACCGACGAGGACGTGGCCGCCGTGCGGGCCCAGGCCATCGCCGCGGCCGAGTCGGAGCTGGGCGCCACCCTCCGAGGCTGACCCTCCAATCCTGCGTCTGGAGGACATGGCGCGCCGTTTCGGCGCGCTATGTCCTCCAGACCGGGGAAACCGAAGCCGGGGAGCCTCAGGCCTTGGCGTCGAGCTGGTGCAGGCGGCGGGCCATGCCCACCATGATCTTGTGGCTGATGGCGGGCACCTGGGCCAGCACGCCGTTGAACTCCCGCTGGCCCAGCACCAGCGCGGTGACCGGCGTCTTGGCCGTCACGGTGGCGTTGCGGGGGGCCTTGTCCAGCAGGGCCAGCTCGCCCACGTAGGCGCCCGCCCCGATGGTCTCGAGCTTCTTGCCCCTGCGGGTGATGTCGGCCTTGCCGTCCAGCAGGACGAAGAACTCCTGCCCCACATCGCCCTCGGCCATGAGCACGTAACCGGGGTCCAGCCGCACCTCGTCGGCCTGGCGGCTGATGAGGTCGAGGTCCTTCTTGGAACACGCGCTGAACATGGGCACGCGCGTGAGATGTTCGAGATAGTCCTTCTTCCGGGCCATAGGCCGCGAACGGTATCCCAACCGCACCCGTGCATGACTATGCACCTTTCTGTATACTGCTAGACTATGCCGAAACGGGTCGGGATCTTCGGGGCGTCGGGCTACACGGGGGTCGAGCTGCTGCGCCTGGCCGCGGGCCACCCGGACCTCGAGGTGGTGCTGGCCACGGCCGACTCGCAGGCGGGCGCCCGGGCCGCCGACCTGTACCCGAGCCTGGCCGCCGCCTACCCCAACCTGGTCTTCACCGACCCCGACCCGGCCCTGGCCGACGGGCTCGACCTGGCCTTCCTCGCCCTCCCGCACGGCGCCTCCCAACACCTCGTCCCCGACCTGCGCAAGCGGGTGGGCAAGATCGTCGACCTGGCCGCCGACTTCCGGCTCAAGGACCCCGCCCTCTACCCGATCTGGTACGGCGAGGAGCACCACCAGCCCGCCCTGCTCGACCAGTTCGCCTTCGGCATCCCCGAGCTGTTCCGGGCCGACGTGGCCGGCGCCGACCTGATCGCGGCGGCCGGGTGCTACGTGACCGCCGCCGCCCTGGCCCTTGCCCCGCTCGTTCGCCAAGGCGTCATCGACCCCACGGGCGTGATCGTCGACGCGGCCAGCGGCGTGTCGGGCGCGGGCCGCAAGCCGAACCACACCACCCACTTCGGCACGGTCAACGAGGACTTCACCGCCTACGGCCTCCTCAACCACCGCCACACCCCGGAGATCGAGCAGGCCACGGGGGCCCAGGTCCTGTTCACTCCGCACCTGGCCCCCATGACCCGGGGGATCCTGGCCACCTGTTACGCCCGGCCCGCGGCAGCCAGCACGGACCCACTGGCCACGCTGGACCCACTGGCCGCGCTGGCCGACTTCTACGCCGAGGAGCCCTTCGTGGTCGTGGCCGAGGCCCCGCCGTCCACCAAGGCCACCCTCGGGTCCAACTGCGCCCACCTGACCGCCCGCTACGACGAGCGCACCGGGTATGTGGTCGTGCTGGCCGCCCTCGACAACCTGGTCAAGGGGGCGTCGGGCCAGGCCGTGCAGTGCGCCAACCTGGCCTTGGGCCTGCCTGAGGCCGCGGGCCTCCCGCTCGTGGCGGTGTACCCGTGAGCGTCACCGAGCCGAAGGGCTTCACGGCCGCGGGCGTGGCCTGCGGGGTCAAGGCCAGCGGGGACAAGGACCTGGCCCTGGTGGCCACGGACGACGGCGCCCCCGTCGCCGCCGCGGCCGTCTTCACCGCCAACCTGGCCACCGCCGCCCCCGTCCAGGTCAGCCGCCAGCACCTCCAGGCGACCCAGAACCGGGCCGCGGCGGTTGTCCTCAACAGCGGGAACGCCAATGCGGCCACCGGCGCCGCAGGCCGCGAGCACGCCGAGCGCATGACCGCCCTCACGGCCAAGGAACTGGGCTGCGACCCCGAGCACGTGCTGGTGTGCTCCACCGGCCTCATCGGCATCCCCCTTCCGATCGACGCCGTCGAGCAGGGCATCCCCGCCCTCGCCGCCGCCCGCACCGCCACCGCAGGACAACTGGCGGCCGAGGCGATCATGACCACCGACACCCACGCCAAGCAGACGGTCGTCCGGGGCGAGGGCTGGACGATCGGCGGCATGGCCAAGGGCGCGGCCATGCTCGCCCCCAACATGGCCACCATGCTGGCCGTGCTCACCACCGACGCCCGGGTCGACGCCGCCGAGTTGCAACGAGCGCTTCAGCACGCGGTCGACCGCAGCTTCAACTCGCTCTCGGTCGACGGCTGCACGTCCACCAACGACACCGTGATCGTCCTGGCCAACGGCCGGTCGGACACCGTCTGCGAGCCCATCGCCTTCCTCGACGCCCTGACGGAGGCGTGCCGGGACCTGGCCGAGCAGATGGCGGGCGACGCCGAGGGCGCCACCAAGGTCGTGCGCGTCAAGGTGGTCGGGGCCACGACCGACCACGAGGCAGCCCAGGCCGCCCGCAAGGTGGCCCAGTCGCAACTGGTCAAGTGCTCCTTCTACGGCCAGGACCCGTACTGGGGCCGGGTGGTCAGCGAGCTGGGCACCGCGGGTGTGGCCTTCGACCCCGACGCTGTCACCATCGCCTACGGCGGCGTCGTCGTCTGCCACAACGGCGTCGCCGCGGCCCACGACGAGGCGGCGGTCCAAGCCCACATGGCCCAGCGCGTCATCGAGCTCACCGCCGACCTGCACCTCGGCCCCGGAGAGGCCCAGATCCTCACCAACGACCTCACCCATGCCTACATCGACGAGAACATGGGGACCTCGTGAGGGGCGCACAGGAAAAGGTCGCCGTCCTGGCCGAGGCCCTGCCCTACATCCGCCGCTTCTGGGCCAAGGTCGTGGTGGTGAAGTACGGCGGCAACGCCATCGGCGACAACGACTCGCTGGCCGCCTTCGCCGAGGACGTCGTGCTCATGCGCAGCGTGGGCATGCGCCCCGTCGTGGTCCACGGCGGCGGCCCCCAGATCGGCGACCTCATGAACCGCCTGGGCAAGGTCCCCGAGTTCCGCGACGGCCTCCGGGTCACCGACGCCGAGACGCTCGACATCGCCCGCATGGTGCTCGTCGGCAAGGTCAACCGGGACATCGTCAGCGCCATCAACGTGCACGGCCCGCTCGCGGTCGGCCTGTCCGGTGAGGACGCGGGCCTCATCACGGCCAGCCAGCGGGCGCCCGAGCTGGGCTTCGTGGGCGACATCGACCACGTCAACGCCGAGATCATCCACCGCCTCCTCAAGGAGGACATCATCCCGGTGGTCGCCACCATCGGCTCCGACGTGGCGGGCCAGGCCTACAACATCAACGCCGATACCGCGGCGGGTGCCATCGCCGCCGCCGTGCAGGCGGCCAAGCTCGTGTACCTCACCAATATCGAGGGCATCCGCAAGGACAGGGACGACCCCGCCTCCATCATCTCCACCATCTCGATCGACGAGCTGGAGTCGCTGATCGCCGACGGCACGGTGAGCGAGGGGATGATCCCCAAGGTGCGCTCGTGCATCCAGGCCGTGGCGGGCGGCGTGGGCCACGCCCACATCCTGGACGGCCGGACCCCGCACGCGCTGCTGCTGGAGATCTTCACCAACGAAGGAGTGGGAACGATGGTGGCCCCGTGACCCCGCCGACGAGCAAGCTCATGAACACCTACCCGCCCCAGACGGTCACTTTCGTCCGAGGCGAGGGGACCTATTTGTTCGACGATGCCGGCCGCCGCTATCTCGACTTCCTGTCGGGCATCGCGGTGTGCGCGCTGGGCCATGCCCACCCCGAGGTGGCCGACGCGGTGTGCGAGCAGGCCCGCACGCTGGTCCACGTTTCCAACCTGTTCGGCACCGAGCCCCAACGCGAGGTGAGCGCCACCCTCGACCGGCTGCTGGGCGGCGGCGGCAAGGTCTTCTTCTGCAACTCGGGGGCAGAGGCCAACGAGTGCGCCATCAAACTGGCCCGCAAGCACGGCGGCTACGGCCGCCACGGCGTGGTCAGCGCCTACGGCTCCTTCCACGGGCGCACGCTCGTGACCCTGGCCGCCACCGGCCAGCCCCAGAAGCACGAGCCCTTCGCGCCCATGCCCGAGGGCTTCCGCCACGTGGCCTGGGGCGACATCGCCGCGCTGGAGCAGGCCATCGACCCGTCGGTGGCCGCCATCCTGCTGGAGCCGGTCCAGGGCGAGGGCGGCGTCAACCCGGCCACCCCCGAGTACTTCCAGGCCGTGCGCGCGCTGTGCGACGAGCGGGGCCTCCTGTTCATCGTCGACGAGGTGCAGACCGGCCTGGGCCGCACCGGGCGCTGGTTCGGCTTCGAGCACTTCGGCGTGCGCCCTGACGTCGTCACCATGGCCAAGGCCCTGGGCAACGGCGTGCCCATCGGGGCCTGTTGGGCCCGGGAGGAGGTGGCCGACGCCTTCGTCCCCGGCGACCACGCCACCACCTTCGGAGGCCAGCCCCTCGCCACCGCCGCGGCCCGCGCCACCCTCCGGGTCATGGAGGCGGAGAACGTGCCGGCCCGGGCCGCGGCCGCGGGCGCCTACCTCACCAACGCCCTGACGGCCCTGCCCCAGGTCGACGGCGTGCGGGGCCTGGGCCTGCTGCTCGGGGCCGCCCTCACCACCCCGACGGCGAAAGAGGCGGCGGCGAAGTGCCTACAAGAGGGACTCGTCCTCAACGCGGTCAACGACGCCACCCTGCGGCTGGCCCCGCCCCTGCTCGTCACCGAGGACGAGATCGACGACGCCGTCGCCATCTTGGGCAAGGTGCTGGCATGACGCCCAGGCCGCTGCGCCACTTCCTCGACATCGACGACGTGAGCTCGGACGAGCTGCTCGCCATCTTGGACATGGCCCAGCAGCGCGACTGGCGCCAGGTCCTGCTCGGCCAGGGCGTCGGCCTGCTGTTCGAGAAGCCCAGCCTGCGCACCCGCAACTCCTCGGAGATGGCGGTGTTCGAGTTGGGCGGCCACCCGGTCAGCCTGCGGGGCGACGAGGTCGACCTCGACAACCGCGAGCCCGCGGCCGACGTGGCCCGGGTGCTGTCCGGCTACTTCGCGGCCATCGGGGCCCGGGTCTTCGAGCACTCGAAGCTGACCCACATGGCCGAGGCGGCCGACGTGCCCGTGGTCAACCTCCTCTCCGACCTGTCGCACCCGTGCCAGGCCCTGGCCGACCTGCTCACCCTGCGGGAGCGATGGGGCGTGTTCGAGGGCCGCTCCATCGCCTACGTGGGCGACGGCAACAACGTGTGCCGGTCGCTCATGCAGGCCGCGTCCAAGGTCGGTGTCGAGGTCCGAGTGGCCGCGCCGAAGGGCTTCGAGCCGGACCCGGCCGTGGCCGCCGCCGCCAACGCCGTGGTGGTGAACGACCCGGTTGCCGCGGTCGACGGGGCCGACGCCGTCTATACCGACGTGTGGACCTCCATGGGCCAAGAGGACGAGGCCCAGGCCCGCGCCCAGGCCTTCAAGGGGTTCACCGTCGACGAGCCCCTCTTCGGCAAGGCCGCCCCCGACGCCCTCTTCCTGCACTGCCTCCCGGTCCATCGGGGCGAGGAGGTCAGTGCAGGCGTGGTCGACGGGCCGCAGTCGGTGGTCTGGCGCCAGGCCCACAACCGCATGCACGCCTTCCGGGGCCTGCTCCTCTGGCTGTTCGCCTGAGGGGACCTGAGCACATGACCAAGACCCAGCGGCAGCACAAGATCGCCAAGATCCTGGAGACCGAGCAGGTGACGGCCCAGGCCCATCTGGTGGAGCTGTTGGCGGCCGACGGCGTGGTCGCCACGCAAGCCACCGTCTCCCGGGACCTGGAGGAGCTGGGCGCCATCAAGGTGCGCAT
>DASYMT010000278.1:0-2336 GCA_036008925.1 Acidimicrobiales bacterium
GCGTGGTTGAGCAGGCGCCCGGTGGGGGTGAGCAGGTCGCGGAGCTGCTCGAGGTACACGCGCATCTGGTCGATCCCCACGTGCTCGAACATGCCGATGCTGCTGATGGCGTCGAACGGCCCGTCGTCCACGTCCCGGTAGTCCTGGAGGCGGACCTCCGCCTTTCCTTCGAGGCCCCGCTCGGCCACCCTTTTCCGGCCCAGCTCGGCCTGTCGCTCGGAGATGGTCACGCCGATCGCCCGCACGCCGTAGTGCTCGGCCGCGTGCATGACCATGCCGCCCCAGCCGCAGCCCACGTCGAGCAGGCGCATGCCGGCGCGCAGCCCGAGCTTGCGGCAGATGAGCTCGTACTTGGCCGACTGGGCGTCGTCCAGGCCCGTGTCGTCGGCCGTGAAGTAGGCGCACGAGTAGGTCATGGTGGGGCCGAGCACGAGGCGGTAGAAGTCGTTGGAGATGTCGTAGTGGTGGGCGATGGCCGCCGCGTCTCTCGCCTTCGAATGGCGGGGGCCGTGCAGGCGGGCCTCCTCGGGCGGGGGCGGGGGCGGCGGCCCCAGCACGCCGAGGGCCCGGGCCGTGCCCACGGCGTGGAGCCAGCCCTTGGCCGTCATGCCCATCGTGAGGCTGTCGTCCTCGGCGGCCATGACATCTCGCAGCGACAGGGCCGCGTACACGTCGCCGTCGATGTCGAGCTCGCCCGCCACGTAGGCCCGGCCCAGGCCCAGCTCGTTGGGCGCCCACACCAGCCGGCGCAACGCCTGGGCCGACCGGATGGCCAGGGTGGCGGGAGACGAGGGCGGGCCGAGGCCGCTGCCGTCCCAGCACTCGATGCGGACCGGGGGGTCGGCGCCCAAGAAGGCCTGGACGACGGGGCCCATCTGCTCGGCGACGCTCGCCATGTGTTGAGGGTAGTTCCGCCGCTGATGGCACGATAAAGGCATGCCCATGCGGGAGGACTGCCGGCACTACCAGAGCCGCACGTATCCGTCGGGCGAGGTGGCCCGCTGGTGCGCGCGCGACCTGGCGCCGGAGGCTCCGTGGCGCTGCCCGGCCGACTGCGCGGGGTATCAGCGCCGGGGGGCCGACGCGGGCTACACGGTCGGGTCGCTGGTCCGGCCCGACACCCCGCTCGAGCCCCAGGGCGAGGGCGTGGCCGAGCTGCTCGACCAGGCCGAGGACATCGTGAACATGGTCGGGCCCGACGTGCTGACCGACTGGGAGATCGAGCGGGTCAAGCGCCAGGCCGCGTCCGAGCCCTTCTGGCGCAGGCTGTTCAAGCGCCGCCCCCGCTGACGCTCCCTTTCTTGGCCGGCCCAACCCGTCGCGGCTGGCGCCGCCGGGTCGGCCGCCTAGGAGCCGGTGAACTTGGGCGGGCGCTTCTCCAAGAAGGCGGTGAGGGCCTCGGTCAGGTCGTTCGACTGGAGGAAGGCGGCGTTCCAGACGGCCACGTAGTCCAGGCCCTCGGCCACGCTCATGGTCTCGCTGGCCCGCAGCACCTGCTTGGTCCCCTGCACGGTGAGCGGCGAGTTGGCCGCGATCTCGGCCGCCATCTCGTGCGCCGCCTTCCACAGCGCCTCGTCGTCGGGCAGCACGTCGTTCACCAGCCCGATCTCGCGGGCCCGGTCGGCGGTGATGTCCTTGCCGGTGAAGGCCAGCTCGGCCACGTGGCCCTTGGCGATCACCCGGGGCAGGCGCTGGAGCGTGCCCAGGTCGGCCACGATGGCGATCTTGGTCTCGCGCACTGAGAATTTGGCGTCGGCCGAGCACAAGCGGATGTCACAGGCGGTGATGAGGTCGACGCCGCCGCCGATGCAGTAGCCGTGCACGGCGGCGATGACCGGCTTGGGGCAGTCGGCCACCGCGGTGATGGCCCGCTGGAGCCGGTGCGCGTCCTTGTAGAACCGGGCCGACTGGGCCGCCTTCGACGACCGGCCCGAGCCCGTGTCCGGGCCCTCGTTCGAGCCGCCTGCCACCGCCCCGCCCATGGTCTTCAAGTCGAGGCCGACGGTGAAGTGCGGCCCCTTGGCCGCGATCACGACGGCCCGCACCGAGTCGTCGTCGCTGAGCGAGTCCATGATCCCGGGCAGGTCGGCCCAGAAGTCCGGGCCCATGGCGTTGCGCCGTTCGGGGCTGTCGAGCCAGAGGGTGGCGACGCCGCCGTCGCGCTCGACCGAGAAGACCGCAGAGTCCATAGGCGAAGCCTACGAGAGTGGGCCCGCGTGATGCGGAGAGGCGATGGCAAACTGGCGGCGTGGGCGGCCTGCGCTTCCAGTACTGCATCGTCGACGTCTTCACCGACAGGCCGTTGGCGGGCAACGCCTTGTGCGTGGTCCTCGACC
>DASYMT010000279.1:0-4025 GCA_036008925.1 Acidimicrobiales bacterium
CGACCTGTTCCTGGCCGGGTCGGCCGGGGAGCGTTTCGCAGTGCGCAACTCGGGGGCCAACGCAGTGGTGGAGGGCGTGGGCGACCATGCCTGCGAGTACATGACGGGCGGCACCGTGGCCATCCTCGGCCCTGTTGGCTACAACGTGGGGGCGGGGATGACGGGCGGGACGCTGTTCGTGTGGGACCCGACCCACGACCTGCCCGCCCGGCTCAACTCGCAGTTGGTGGAGGCCGACCGGCCCGACGCCTCGCAGTTGGAGGAGCTGCGCTGGCTGGTGGAGCGGCACATGGAGCTGACCGAGTCAGTACGGGCCGAGGCGCTGTTGTCGAATTGGGCCGAGGCCGCGGCCGTGTTCTGGGTGGTCACGCCCAAGGGCCGTTCTCGCCAATTGGAGTCCAGCACCGCCCGCGTCGGCGCCGCCACCTGATCTTCCGGCTCTGGAGGACATAGCCGCGCGAGAGCGTCTCTATGTCCTCCAGACGGCTGGATCTTTCAAACACCCCCCAAACGGGGGGTCTTTTGACACGAGTGCATGGCTCGTGCGTATTCCCCGTGCTGCGTCACTTCGTCGCCGCATATCGCTTCCAGGAGACAACATGCATCTCGTAAAGCGCGCCGCGCTCACGACCATCGCCGCCAGCAGCGGCCTGCTCGGCTTTGGGGGCGCCTTTCAGAGCGCCCATGCGGGGCCCCCCGTCTGCACCCCGACGCCCACCACCGCCAAAGTCTGTGCTGGCGCCGATCCGTCGGTCGGCGCGTTCACTGTGGACTCCGCTGAGTCGGCCACCATCTGGGTCTTGGGCAACCCCAACGCGATCTGTATCGGCCGGGTCACCATTGCCCCGTTCTCGGGCACGCCGGTCACCTACGACCCCGACGTCGTTTACGTCTGCTATTAAGCCGTAAAAGCCGGCTCTGGAGGACATAGCCCGCGTTTTCCCAGGGCTATGTCCTCCAGACGGGTAGGGACGGTCGGCCCGGCCCCCTAGGTCTGCCACACCTCGGGCAGCTCGGGCAGGTCGACCACGAACTCGGTGCGCAGCGCGGGGAACACGAACTCCGACAGCAGCACGGGCACGTCGTCCACCGTGCGGGTCACCCGCTCGCAGCGCAGCACGGGCGAGCCCTCCGGGACCTCCAACAGCGAGGCATCGGCGCCCGAGCAGGCCGCCGCCCCGATCGTCTGCCTCGCCCCGCCCAGCCGCACCGGCAGCAGCGAGTAGAACGACGACTGCTCCACGTCCCGCCTGCTCAACCCGTGGCCCAGCTCGGACGGCACCCATACCGTCACCCGGGCGAAGGGCCGCCCGTCGGCCAAGTTGAGCCGGCGCACCTGCAACACGGTGTCCGCCCCCAACACGTCGGCCGCCCGCCGGGGGGCGCGCACGAAGCCGAAGTCGAGCACCTGCCGGGTCGACACCACGCCCCGCTCCTCCAACTGGGCCTCCACCGTCTGGAGCCGGCCCAGCGTCTGGTGCAGGGGGTCGGCGGCCACGAACCAGCCGTAGCCCTGCCGGGAGTCGACCAGGCCGGCCCCCCGCAACCCCTCCAGCGCCCGTCTGACGGTGATGCGGCTGGCGTCATAGGCTTCCCCCAGCTCGGCCTCGCTCGGGAGCAGCGCCCCAGGGGGGAACTCGCCGCCGGCCACGCGGGCCTGCAGTTCGTCCGCAATCTGCTGGTAGCGCGTTCGCCTCACTTGTCTTATACTTGTATGTGATGACTGTGACCGCAAGCACCCCGCTGGAATTGCTCGACGAGGTCTACGGCCGCCTCCCGGACCGGACCGCCACCGGGCGGCGCCGCCTCGGCCGTGGCCTGTCCCTGACCGAGAAGATCCTCTTCAACCACCTGGCCGACCCCGAGCACCAAGGCCTCGAACGGGCCCGCGACTACGCCGAGCTCTACCCCGACCGGGTGGCCATGCAGGACGCCACCGCCCAGATGGCCCTGCTCCAGTTCATGACCGCGGGCCTGCCTACCACCGCGGTGCCGAGCACGGTCCACTGCGACCACCTCATCCAGGCCCACAGCGGCGCGACCGCCGACCTGGCCTCGGCCAACGACACCAACAAAGAGGTCTACGACTTCCTCCGCACCGTGTCGGCCAAGTACGGCATCGGCTTCTGGAAGCCGGGCTCGGGGATCATCCACCAGGTCGTGCTCGAGCAGTACGCCTTCCCGGGCGGGATGATGATCGGGACCGACAGCCACACCCCCAACGCGGGCGGCCTGGGCATGATCGCCGTCGGCGTGGGCGGGGCCGACGCGGTCGACGTCATGGTCGGCGGCACCTTCGGCCTGCGCTGGCCCAAGCTCATCGGCGTACGCCTCACCGGCGAGCTGAGCGGCTGGGCCTCGGCCAAGGACGTCATCCTCAAGGTGGCCGAGCTGCTCACCGTGAAGGGCGGGACGGGCGCCATCGTCGAGTACTTCGGCCCCGGCGTGTCGAGCATCAGCGCCACCGGCCGGGCCACCATCTGCAACATGGGCGCGGAGATCGGCGCCACCACCTCGCTCTTCCCCTACGACGAGCGCACTGCGGCCTACCTCAAGTCGACGGGCCGAGAGGCCCATGCAGACCGGGCCGCCGCCGTCCAAGGCGACCTCCAGGCCGACCCCGACCTCGACGCCGCGGCCGTCTTCGACCAGGTGCTGGAGATCGACCTGTCCACCCTGGAGCCGCAGATGAACGGCCCCCACACCCCCGACCTGGCCCACCCCGTGTCCCGGCTGGCCCAGGACGCCAAGGAGGCGGGGTGGCCCCTCACCGTCAGCGCCGCCCTGGTCGGGTCCTGCACGAACTCCAGCTACGAGGACATCACCCGGGCCGCGTCCCTGGCCCGCCAGGCCAGCGCCAAGGGCCTGCGGGTCAAGACCCCACTGCTCGTGACCCCCGGCTCCGAGCGGGTGCGGGCCACCATCGAGCGCGACGGCCTCCTCCAAGACCTCGAAGCGGTGGGCGCCACCGTGCTGGCCAACGCCTGCGGGCCTTGCATCGGCCAGTGGAGGCGCGACGACGTGGAAGAGGGCGTGCCCAACGTCATCGTCACCTCCTACAACCGCAACTTCCCCAAGCGCAACGACGGGATGGCGTCCACCCTCGCCTTCGTCACGTCGCCTGAGACGGTCATGGCCTACGCCCTGTCCGGCACCCTCGACTTCAACCCGCTGACCGACGAGGTCGACGGCGTCCGGCTCGACCCGCCGGTGGGCGAGGAGCTCCCCTCCCGGGGCTTCGAGTCGGGCGAGGCTGGCTTCCAGGCCCCGCCCGCCGACGGCGCGGGCGTCGAGGTCGTGGTCCGGCCCGACAGCGACCGGCTCCAGTTGCTCGAGCCCTTCGCCCCCTGGGACGGCCGCGACTTCACCGACCTGGCCGTGCTCCTCAAGGCCAAGGGCAAGTGCACCACCGACCACATCTCGGCCGCGGGCCCGTGGCTCAAGTACCGGGGCCACCTGGAGAACATCTCGCAGAACCTGTTCCTCGGGGCGGTGAACGCCTTCACCGGCGAGGCCGGCATGGGCCGCTGCCCGGTCCACCCGGACGGCGAGCCCGAGTCCTTCCCCGCCGCGGCCAAGCACTGCCGGGAGGCGGGCGTGGCGTGGGTGGCCATCGGCGACGAGAACTACGGCGAGGGCTCGTCCCGGGAGCACGCGGCCATGGAGCCCCGCTTCCAGAACGCCAAGGCCGTCATCGTGCGCAGCTTCGCCCGCATTCACGAGACCAACCTGAAGAAGCAGGGCGTGCTGCCGCTGACCTTCGCCGACCCGGCCGTCTACGACGAGATCGGCGAGCAGGACCGCATCTCCATCTTCGGCCTGGCCGGGCTCACCCCCGACAAGCCGGTGCAGTGCCGCATCACCCGCCCGGACGGGACCACGCTCGACTTCGAGGGGAACCACACCATGTCGCCTGAGCACATCGACTGGTTCAGGGCGGGCGGCGCCCTCAACCTCATCCGGGCCAAGCACGAGGGCGGCGCATGACCACAGGCGTCATCACCCCCGACCCGCCCCACCCCGAC
>DASYMT010000280.1:0-1873 GCA_036008925.1 Acidimicrobiales bacterium
TACACCGTCTACGTCTGGTTCGCGTTCTTCCTGGTCATCATCGCCGACTCCGTCGTCCTCGGCCGGCGGATCAAGAAGGCGGTGAACGAGCGGTTCCCCGACCACCCCGAGTCGATGCGCACGCTGATCTGGTACGGCGTCAGCCGGGCCACGATGATCCGCCGGTGGCGTTTCCCGAAGCCGCAGGTGGCGCTGGGCGCCGAGGTCTGAAAAGGACCTCCCTCCTCCCCACCCCTCGCAGGCTCGCGGCGGGCCCCTGGAGGGAGGCCGCTCCAGCCCGTCCCGGGGGCCGTCGGGTCGTGAGCGCGGCTCAGCACTAGCGTCTGTGCCGTGCAGACACGACGCCTCGGCCGCTCCGGCCTGACCATCTCCGAGATCGCCTACGGCAACTGGCTCACCCACGGCAGCCAGGTCGAGGAGGACGCCGCACACGCGTGCGTGCGGGCCGCCCTCGACGTGGGGATCACCACCTTCGACACTGCCTACGTCTACGCCGCCACCTTGGCCGAGTCGGTGCTCGGCCGTGCCCTGGCCGGCCAGCGCCGCGAGGGCCTGGAGATCTTCACCAAGGTCTACTGGCCCACCGGCCCCGGCGCCAACGACCGCGGACTCTCCCGCAAGCACATCACCGAGAGCTGCAACGCCTCGCTCAAGCGGCTGCAGACCGACTACGTCGACCTGTACCAGGCCCACCGCTACGACTCCTCGGTGCCGCTGGAGGAGACGATGACCGCCTTCGCCGACCTGGTGCGGCAGGGCAAGGTCCTCTACCTGGGCGTCTCCGAGTGGCGGGCCGAGGAGATCGCCGCTGCCGCGGAGCTCGCCCGCGAGCTGAAGGTCCAGCTGATCAGCAACCAGCCGCAGTACTCGATGCTGTGGCGGGTCATCGAGGCCGAGGTCGTGCCCACCAGCGAGAAGGAGGGCATCTCCCAGATCGTCTGGTCCCCGCTGGCCCAGGGCGTGCTCACCGGCAAGTACCTGCCCGGCCAGCAGCCCCCGGCCGACAGCCGCGGCGGGCACGCCGGTGTCGGCGGATCGATGCAGGGCTACCTGACCGACGAGGTGCTGACCCGGGTGCAGCAGCTGCGGCCCATCGCCGACGAGCTCGGCCTGTCGATGGCCCAGCTGGCGGTGGCCTGGGTGCTGCAGAACGAGAACGTGGCCGCGGCGATCATCGGCGCCAGCCGTCCCGAGCAGGTGCACGACAACGTCAAGGCCGCCGGTGTGCAGCTGCCGGCGGAGGTGCTGACCCGCATCGACGAGGCGCTCGGCGACGTCGTCGAGCGTGACCCCGCCAAGACCTCGCGGGGCTGAGGAGGGACCCTCCTGGGTTCCCTCGCAGGCTCGGGGAGGCCCTGGAGGGGGCCGCCGGGGCGGACGTCGCGTCGTCCGCCCCGGTGGCCCCCTTGCAGGGCCCCGCCCGAGCTTGCGAGCGGTGGGGGGCAAGGGGATCCTTCGTCAGCCCCGGGAGGTCTTGGCCGGGTCGCGCTCGACGACGTCGCCCAGCGCCTCGTCGATGCGGGTCATCACCTCGGCCGGCAGCTGGACACCGGCGGCCTTGACGTTGTCGTGCACCTGCTCGGGCCGGCTGGCCCCGATGATCGCCGCGGCCACGTTCTGGTTCTGCAGCACCCAGGCCACTGCCAGCTGGGCCATCGACAGGCCGAGCTCGTCGGCGATGGGCCGCAGCTGCTGCACCCGGGTCAGCACCTCGTCGGTCAGGTAGCCCTGCATCGATCCGCCGACGCCGGCGTGGCCGCCGCGGCTGTCGGCCGGGGGTTGCTGGCCGGGCAGGTACTTGCCGGTGAGCACGCCCTGGGCCAGCGGGGACCAGACGATCTGGGAGATGCCCTCCTTCTCGCTGGTGGGCACG
>DASYMT010000281.1:0-6369 GCA_036008925.1 Acidimicrobiales bacterium
GGGCTCGGCGGGGCGGCCGACTGGGCCCGGGGGACGAGCGGCTGCGGCCGGGCCGGGGGCTGTGCCTTGCCCTGCTGCGGGCGGGGCTCGGCCGGGGCGCCCGGAACGGCCCCGGCTGCGGTCTGGGGCTGCGACTGCACGGCCAGGAACCACACTGCGCCCGCGATGATGGCGCCGATCAATCCGCCCAACGCGGCCGAGCGCACCGGCTTGGGCGACACCTTGCCTTCGAGGGCGTGGGCGGGCGTGACCACCAGGGCGGGCTGGGCCGAGGCCTGGGCCACCTCCACGTCGGTGAGCCTGCTCTGGTACGTCTCGAGTCGTTGGGTGAGAAGGGTGACCTGCACCACCGCCGCCTTGTCCCCCGCCACCGCCCGCTCCTGGGCCTTGGTCAGCTCGGCCGACAGCTCGGTGATGCGGTTGGTGATGAACTGCTTGGCGGGCGAGCCCTGCTCGTTGGCCGCCGTCACATAGCGGTCGACCACGGCCTGGGCCGCCTGTCGGGCCTGGACCGGAGTGGGCGCGGTGACCGTGAACCGCAGCACCTGCGTCCCGGTGACCACCCGCACCGTCAGGTGCTGTTCGAGCCAGCGCACGTTGACGGCTGCGTCCTTGGCCGCCGCCTCGGTCACCCGTCGGGCCTGGGCCAGCTCGCGCTGGGTGGCCAGGACCACATCGGCCCGGGAGCCCGCCTCGGACGGGACGCCGTAGAGCACCTCGGCCTCGGCCCCGTAGCGGGCCGGGCGGCTGAGGCCCGCGGCAGTGGCGACGACCACGGCCACGGCCACGATCACCAGCGAAAGCAGGACGAGTCGGAAGACAGGTCGCCCGGGGGCGGGCCCAGCATGCACGTCAGAACCCCTTGAGCAGAGCGGGGACGGTGCGAATGGCGATCTTGGCGTCGAGGGTCAGCGACTGGTGCCGCACGTACTCGACGTCGAAACGCAGGGCGTCCCGCATGGACATCTGGTTGCGCCCGGCCACCTGCCAAAGACCGGTGAGCCCGGGCTTGACCGCGAACCGGAGGCGCTCCTCCTCGGTGAACAGCTCGGCCTCCCAGGCCAGCACGGGGCGGGGGCCGACGAGCGACATCTGGCCCTTGAGCACGTTGATCAACTGGGGCAGCTCGTCCAGGCTGGTCTTGCGCAGCCACCGCCCCGTCCGGGTGATGCGGGGGTCGTCGGCCAGCTTGAACACGCCCGCCTTGCCGCCCTCGACCGCGTCGTCGACGAGCATCCGGGTCACGTACTCCCGGTGGATGGCGTCGTCCGCGTCCGTGCGCATGGTGCGGAACTTGAGCATCTGGAACGACCGCCCGTCGAGTCCGAGGCGGTCCTGCCGGAACAGCACCCGGCCCCGGCTGTCGAGCCTGATGGCCGCGGCCGCGGCGAGCAGGACAGGCGACGCCAGCAACAGGCCCACGGCCGCACCGACCACGTCCACCGCCCGCTTGACCACTCGGCCCGCGGGCGAGAGGGGCGGCAGGGCGCGCGATGTCACGCCAACCGTCACACCCTGAGGGCTGTCGACTGCGGGATCGACTGGGGTTGGAGGGAGATGACCCGCTGTTCGCGCAAGGCCTGGTTGGCCGCCTCCAGCAGGCGCACCACGGCCAAGCCCGCGTACCCGTCGGTGCGCGGCGTGTGCCCGGTCCTGATGCAGTCGAGGAAGTGGCGGTCCTCGTTGGACAGCGGCTCGGTGAAGGCGATGTAGGGCGAGACGATGCCGCCGTAGCGGTAGCTCATGGGCGGCGCGTGCAGGGCCTCGGGGTCGGGCTTGATGACGCCCTTGTCGTAGACCCGGATGCGCTCGTCGTCGGCCAGGTCGTCGTACACGGCCATGCGCTCGTTGCCCACCACGGTGACCTTGCGGACCTTGTTGGGATAGAGCCAGCTCACATGGAGCTGGGCCGTCACCTCGGGCTCGTCGTACTCGAAGCGCACATAGGCCACGTCCTCGAGGTCGCGGTGGGCGTGGCGCGAGCCCCATGCGGCAACCCGCGTGGGCGTGGTCCCGAGCACGTAGTTCATGATCGAGATGTCGTGCGGGGCCAGGTCCCAGATCACGTTCACGTCGGGCTGGTAGAGGCCGAGGTTCAAGCGGGCCGCGTCGATGTAGTGGACTTGGCCCAGCTCGCCGGTCAGGACCTGCTCGCGCAGCACGTCGACCGCCGCGTTGTACTCGAAGGTGTGGCCCGCCATGAGGACGACGCCCGCCTCCTCGGCCATGGCCACCAGGCTCTCGGCGTCGGCCGTCGACGTGGCGAACGGCTTCTCGATGAGGACGTGCTTGCCCTCGCTCATGGCGAAGCGGGCCAGCGGCGCATGGGTGCGCGGCGGCGTGGCGATCACCAGCGCGTCGACATCGTTGAGCGCGCTCACCAGATCGGTGCGGCACACCAGGCCGGGGAACGAGCGGGCCAGCGCGCCCAGCCGCTCTTCAGACGAGTCGACGGCCACCACGCCGTCGCCGCCCAACAGCTCCCTGAGGACCCTGACGTGCTTGGAACCCCAATACCCACAACCGACTACTCCAACGCGCGTCATATACGGCCTCCGCCCTCGCCCGAACATGAGAGGGTTCTCTACGCCTAAGGGAAAACCCTGTCACTGATTGTGGTAATTGCGCCAGCTAGCGGTCGGTATGACCGCTTTCTGATGCGATTGTCCCACTTGAACCGGCTGAATACGACAGACCGCACACGCATTGGAGCCGTGCATCCAGCTTTTCCCCGCAGGAGCAGACCCAACCCTTCGGCCGGGCCGGGTTTCCTGCGACCAGCGCGTGGGCGGGCACGTCGGCCACCACCACGGCGCCCGCGGCCACGAAGGCGTGCTCGCCGATCTCCACCCCGCACACGATGGTGGCGTTGGCGCCGACGGTGGCCCCCCGCCGCACCGTCGTCCCCACCAACTCGCCCTTGCCCTTCTTCACATGGGCCCGGGGGCGCAGGTCGTTGGTGAACACCGCATTGGGGCCGAGGAACACGTCGTCCTCCACCACCACGCCGTCCCAGAGCAGCACGTTGTTCTTCACCGTCACCCGGTCGCCCACCACCGCGCCATCCTCGATGAAGGCGTGGTCGCACACGTTGCAGCCCGCGCCCACCTTGGCCCCCCGCATGACATGGGCGAAGGCCCACACACGCGTGCCGGGCCCGACGTCGTCGCTCTCGCACAGCGCCTGCGGATGAACGAAGACCTCGGCTGCACCGTCCCCACTCATTGCACCGCCTTGGCCAACACCTCTGCCACCCGCTCCTGCTGCGCGGCGGTGATGCCCGGAAACATGGGCAGCGACAGGATCTGGCGGGCCGCGGCCTCGGCCACCGGGAACGAGCCGGGTCCGTAGCCGAGGTGCGCGAAGGCGCCGTGCAGGTGGACGGGCACCGGGTAGTGGATGGCCGAGCCGATGCCCTCGGCCTGGAGCCTGCTCAGCACCTCGTCCCGCCCGTCCACCCGCACCACGTAGAGGTGCCACACATGGACGTTGCCGTCAGCCGTGACCGGCAGGCGCACGCCATCCACGCCGGCCAACAGCTCGGCGTAGCGGTCGGCCGCCTCACGACGCTGCCGGTTCCACTCCTCCAGCCGGGCCAGCTTGGCGCTGAGCACCACAGCTTGAAGGGTGTCGAGCCGGGAGTTGAAGCCCAGCTCGGGGTGGTGGTAGCGGACCTCGCTGCCGTAGTTGCGCAGCCGCCTGACCTTGGCACCCGTCTCGTCGTCGTCGGACAGCACCGCGCCCGCGTCGCCGTAGGCGCCCAGGTTCTTGCCCGGGTAGAAGCTGGTGGCCGCGGCCCGGCCGAACTGGCCCGCCTGCCTGCCGTGCCGGGTGGCGCCTTGGCACTGGGCCGCGTCCTCGATGACCGACACGCCCAGGTCGGCCAGGGCCTCGGCCGGGGCCAGTTGGCCGAACAGGTGGACGGGCATGACCGCCTTGGTCCGCGCCGTGACGGCCGCAGCCGCGGCCGCAGGCTCGAGCAGCAGGGCGTGGTCGTCCACGTCGGCCGGGACGGGCACCGCGCCGATGCGGGCCACGGCCACGGCCGAGGCGATGAAGGTATTGGCGGGCAGGACCACCTCGTCGCCCGGGCCCACGCCCACCGCCCGCAGGGCCAGTTCGAGGGCGTCGGTGCCGTTGGCCACGCCCACGCACTGGCGCACGCCGCAGTAGGCCGCGAACTCCTGCTCGAAGGTCGACACCGCGTCGCCCAGGATGAAGGCGGTGGCGTCGAGGACTTGGCGCCAGCCCTCTTCCACCGCCGCGCCGACTTGGGCGTGCTGGATGGCAAGGTCGACGAAAGGGACGTGATCGGGCTGGCCCACGGGGGCCGAAGGATACTCAGCCGAAGCTGGGAGCCGACCACGCCGGCGTGTTCAGCAGGCCGAAGGCGGCCCCGTCCGGGTTGTCGGCCCAGTAGTCGCCCACCCCGAAGGCGGGCCTGGTCATGGCCGGGTTCCCGGTGTTGTCCCAGACCTGGAAGCGGTCGGTGGTGGCGGCGTCGCCGCCCAACACGACCGACGGGCCTGCCGTGCCGAAGGCGTTGCCCGCGATGACCACGTCGCGCACGCCCGCGTACGGGAACCACGGGCTCTTGGCGTAGCCCAGGACCACGCCCGCGCCGGTGGCGTCGGCGATCGAGTTGTTGGCCACGGTCAGCCGCAGCGAGCCCCACAGCGCAGGGTCGGTGTCGGGGTGGGCCCAGCCGTAGGCGTCCACCACCCGGTAGCCGTTGCCCCGCGACACGTTGTCCACGAAGCGGGTCTCGTAGCTGTTCTCCATCATGTAGAGGTCGCGGTAGTTGCCCTCGAAGGTGTTGTTGCGGATGATCGTGGGGCCCGCGAAGCCGAACGAGTCGTTGCCCAAAAGGATCCCGGCGTAGCGGCCGTTGGGGCCCACCGCGATGTAGTTGTTCTCAAACAGGTGGTGGCGGCCGCCGCTGCCGTGCTCGTTGATGGCGTAGGTCTTGCTGCCGTAGAAGCGCGACGAGCGCACTACCGCCCGCTGCGCCTTCTGGATGGTGATGAACGACTGGTTGGCGTCGGTGGTGGGCAGGCCCATGGTCCCGTCCACGAATACGAAGCCGGAGGCCCGGTGGACGTTGAACTTGTACTTGCAGGTGCCGGCGTCGGCGCTGAGCGGGCCGCCGTCGGGGCCGTCGAAGCCCACCACCCGGATGTCGTAGCCCATGGCGTCCACGTAGCTGCGGTTGGCCCACCGGCCCCGCACGTCGGCCATGGTGAAGTGCACCACATGGTCGAGCTGCACGAGCTTGTAGTAGGTCGACTCCTGGGCGCTGCGGCCCTGGACGGTGAGCAGCTCGAGGCCGTTGCCCCGGGCCCGGTCGAGGCGCACGACGGGCAGGCCCGCGTTGAACGGCTGGGAGAAGGCGTCGGCGAAGGCCACCGTGTCGCCGTCCACCGACACCACCTGGTTGGTGTCCCAGTTGAAGCGGGCGTCGGTGCCGGTGCCCGGGTCCTCGGCCACGCCCGCGTCCCGGTAGGTCTGGGGGTTGGCCGAGTCGACTGGCTGGTCGAGCAGCAGCACCTGGCCCGCGGTGATGGCGGCGGTGGCCGCGTTGGCGATCTTGGCCGTGCGGTCCCCCACCTTGACCGGCTCGGCGAGGGTGGTGTTGGCCAGGGTGGTGCGGGTGCCGCCGAAGCGGATGAGCGGCGTGCCCTGGAGGCAGGCGTCGGCGTCGCCGTCGTAGCTGGGGACGATGAAGGTCTGGTCCCGTCCCGCGCCCCGCAGGACCACGGCGTCGCTGGACACCAGCAGCGTGCCCGAGAAGGTGTAGGTGCGGGGGCCGAACTGGACGACGCCGCCGCCTGCCTGGCGGGCCGCGGTGACGGCCGCCGACGCCCGGGCCAGGTCGGTGCCCGCATAGTCGTCCACGTTGAAGACCTTGCCGGAGCCCACTTGGGCGGTGCCCCGGACGGTGAGGGTCGACGGGCCCGCGGCCTCGCCGGTGGCGCCGTCGGCGTAGCGGGGGACGACGCTGTACGCGTAGGTCTGGCCCGGGGTGACGGCGGTGTCCCGCCATGACATGTCGTCCCAGGCATCGCCCTCGATGGTGGTCGAGCCCACGGACTGGCCGTCCCTGAGAACGTCATAGCCCACGGCATTGGCGTCGGTGCGCGACCAGGTGACCACCACGTAGGCGCGGGCCGGGTCGGTGGGGCCTTGGACGGCGAGCACGCTGTCCGCCGACGCGCCGCCGAAGTCCACCCGGGGCGCGGGCGGGGCCTTCACGGGGACGGGCTTGGGCGCGGGCAGGGCGGCCGGCGTGCTGCCCGCGGCCTTGACCGGGACAGGGGCCATGGCCACCACCCGGGGGGCGTTGGCGCCGCCGAGGGAGCCGAGGAAGGG
>DASYMT010000282.1:0-1642 GCA_036008925.1 Acidimicrobiales bacterium
ATGCCCCACCCGTCGGCGCCGCGCACGCTGGTGCTCCACGCCCTTCGCCTGAAGGGCTTTGCCGACACCGGTCTGGTGGCCGCCCACGCGGGCGTCCCGGCCGACGATGCCGCGGTGCTGCTCAAGGACCTGGCCGCCGAAGGCCTGGCCGTGCACCGGGAGGGGCGCATCACCGGCTGGTCGCTGACCCCGGCGGGCCGGGCCGAGCACGGCCTGCGCCTCGGGGCCGAGGTCGACGGGGCCGGGTGCCGCGACGTCGTGCACGAGGCGTACCGCGAGTTCTTGGCGGGCAACGCCGAGATGCTCACCGTCTGCACCGACTGGCAGATGCGCGCCGTCGACGGCGAGCCTGCGGTCAACGACCACAGCGACGGCGTCTATGACAATGACGTCGTCACCCGGCTGCGGGGGGTGGACGAAAGGGTCCAGCCCGTCTGCGCCCGGCTGGCCGCCGTCCTCGACCGCTTCGCCCCGTACGGCCCCCGCCTGCGGACCGCGTTGGAGCGGGTCGAGGCGGATGAGCACGACTGGTTCACCAAGCCGGTCATCGACTCGTACCACACCGTCTGGTTCGAGCTGCACGAGGACCTGCTGTGCACCCTCGGCATCGAACGTTCCAAAGAGGAGCAACTGTGATGGCAGTCCCCCCTGGGCGCTTCGGCGCCGTCCTCACCGCCATGGTCACGCCCTTCGACGCCGAGGGCGCGCTGGACCTCGACGGCGTGCGCACCCTGGCCCGTTGGCTGGCCGACAACGGCAGCGACGGCCTGGTGGTGGCGGGCACCACCGGCGAGTCGCCGGTCCTCAGCCATCAGGAGAAGCTCGACCTGTGGGCCGCGGCGGCCGAGGCGGTCACCATCCCCGTCATCGCCGGGTCGACCACTAACAACACGGCCGAGTCGATCGAGCTGACCAAGGAGGCGACGGCCCTGGGGGCGGCCGGGATCCTGGCGGTCACGCCGTACTACAGCCGGCCCAGCCAGGCCGGGCTCGACGCCCACTTCCGGGCAGTGGCCGCGGCCACCGAGCTGCCAGTCCTGCTCTACGACATCCCCATCCGCAGCGGGCGCAAGATCGACGAGGCCACCATCCTCGGGCTGGCCCGCGAGGTCCCCAACATCACCGGCGTCAAGGATGCGGCGGCCAGCCCAGCGGGCGCGGCGGCGCTGCTGGCCCAGGCCCCGGGCGGCTTTGAGCTCTACAGCGGCGACGACCTGTTCACCCTGCCGCTCTTGTCGGTGGGGGCGGTGGGCGTCATCAGCGTGGCCAGCCACTGGAGCGGGGTGCTGCAAGGCCAGATGCTCAGCGCCTTCGCCAAGGGCGACGTGGAAGAGGCCCAGCGCATCAACGCCCGCCTCGTCCCCTCGTTCCTCTTCGAGACGAGCGACCTGGCCCCCAACCCCATCCCCAGCAAGGCGGTGCTGCGAGTGCTCGGACTCCCGGCCGGACAATGCCGGCTCCCTATTGGACCCACCCCGGACGGCCTCGAAGACGAGGCCCGGCGCATCCTGGCCGACCTGGGGGCCGACGCCCCGAAGCCGTACCGTGGCTGATTCCCCGGCGGGCGCCGCCGGCTCCGTCCGCATCACCTTCCTGGGCGGGCTGGGGGAGATCGGCCGCAACTGCGCGGCGCTGGAGGCGG
>DASYMT010000283.1:0-13748 GCA_036008925.1 Acidimicrobiales bacterium
GAGAAGGCCAAGACTGCAGCGAGCGGCGCAACGAATGCGGTGCGTGCGAGTTTGTTCATGTCATCTCCTGTCGGCGGCGGCCCCCGTCGGCGGGAGTGCGATGGCCCCAACTGCCCGCAGTACGGAGGACGGGTGATTTCGTCGCGCAATTCTCTCAAGCTCTTCTGGCGCTACTTCCAGGTGGGGAGGACGCACAGGGCAGGCGAAATCCGCCCCCGGGTACGACGAAGGAGTCACAGCGCAAGTACTTCCAGCACCTCACTTGCTCCAGGCGCGGCCCCAGCGGGTTCTCGAAAGGCGCGGGCTGATGTCAATGGCCAGGTTGAAGATTCCCGCTGGTGGCCACCAAAGTGGCATGAGCCTCTCCCGGTCTGACGGACCCCGAGCCTGAGGCGGCGGAGGTCGCCTCTGGAAGGATGTCCACATGCCCCGACCCCACCCGCCGAAGGCTGACCCACCTGGCGTTTCCACAGGGACAGTGCCTGTGGAAACGCCAGGTAGAGGGCTAGCTGTGATGTCCACCTACGTTGTTGATGATCCGCGTATGAGTTGAGCCTCCGGGCGAGTGTGGAGCTGTCGAAGGCACCCACTCGCCCAGGAGGCTCAAGTGCACCGTAACGCCCCGCTCACCGTGGAGGGCCGACGCCGGCTCTGTCAGCGCATCGCGTCGGGCTGGCCGATCAGCGCGGCAGCCGAGGCGTCGAACGTGTCGCGCCAGACGGCGTCGAAGTGGTGGCACCGCTGGCTGGACGAGGGCGACGCCGGCCTCGAGGACCGCCCCAGCCGACCGGGCCGCTGCCCGCACCAGACGCCGCGCAGGGTCGAGAAGCGGATCGTCGGCCTTCGGCGGCGGCGCAAGCTCGGCCCGGCCCGGATCGCGTCGATCGTCGGCGTGCCCCGCTCGACGGCACACCGGGTCCTGGTCCGCCACGGCCTGAACCGCCTGGCGTGGATGGACCGCCCGACCGGCCGGGTGGTCCGGCGCATCCACACCGACCGGCCGGGCGAGCTCGTCCACGTCGACGTGAAGAAGCAGGCCGTCATCCCGGCCGGCGGCGGGCACCGGGCGCTGGGCCGCGAGGCCCGGACCGGGTCGATCGCCAAGAAGGGGCAAGGGCTACCTGGCGATCCACTCCGCCGCCGACGCCCACACCCGCCTCGCCTACAGCGAGATCCTCGGCGCATGTCGAGCGACCACCGCGACGAGCTGGCGGAGCTGCGCCGCGAGCTGCGGGTCACCGGCGAGTTCGCCGTCTTCCCCGAATAGCCGCGTGATCGGAGCTTGGCAACGGCTGCTGTTCTCCTCGCTCCACGACGCAGGGGCCGATGTCGTGGCGTTGGACAAGCGGTCATGGGCCGAGCACGGCGCGGTACGACGTTGCGTACGGCGAATGGAGAGACGGTGGTGGATTCTCGACCCGAGTGCTCTCGTGGCGAAGCCGCCTCGGCTCTTCCGTTTGACGCCACCTCGACGCCACACGATTTTCCCGACGCCACATCGGCGCCACAGGATCAGGGGTGCCCACGCGCACTGAGCGGTCGCGCCGCGGTGCCGGGCACTCCGTCGCACGTCCCTGATACGCCACTGACCGGGGCTTTCGATGCGAAAGCCCCCGGCCAGACGAGCGGAGGGGGTGGGATTTGAACCCACGGTGAGGTTGCCCCCACAACGGTTTTCGAGACCGTCCGATTCGGCCGCTCTCGCACCCCTCCTCGGCGACGGCCAAGGGTAGCGGGCCGCACGCGCAGGCCCGGCCGCCCGGGCCGCGGGCGTCAGGCCCGCATGCCCGCGAAGAAGGAGGCCAGCAGCGACGCGGCCTCGGCCGCCCGTACGCCCACCGTCACCGGCACCTCGTGGTTGAGCCGGGGGTCGGCGCACAGGTTGTAGAGCGACCCGCAGGCCCCGCCCTTCAGGTCGGCCGCCCCGTACACCAGCCGCCCCACCCGCCCGGCCACCAGCGCCCCTGCGCACATGGGGCACGGCTCGAGCGTCACGTACAGAGCCACGGCGTCGAGCCGCCACCCGCCCACCGCCGAGGCCGCGTCCTGGAGGGCCAGCAGCTCGGCATGGGCGGTGGGGTCCCCTTGCAGCTCCCGCTCGTTGTGGCGGCGGGCCACCACCCGGCCGTGCGCCACGGCCACCGCGCCGACGGGCACGTCGCCATGGGCCGGCGCGGCCCGCGCCTCCTCCAGCGCCACGTCCATCCAGGCGATGTCCGACTTGTCCACCTCGGGATCCACAGCCGTCAACGTAGGCAGAAATACACCCCAGGGAACAGGGATCACGTCGCTGACCAGCGAATTTGACCCTTCACAAGCGGAATGTCGTTCGGGCGGCGCTGGGGCCGTCCGGCCGATGACGCAACCGGCGGCACGCCCGAAGTTGGGAGCGCATTTGCGGGGTCGTGTCTTGCGACGACGAGCAGTCTCGGCGGTGCTCGTGACGTTGACCCTCGGCGCGGGCTTCGCCTCCCGCATTCAGCAGTCCTCGACCGCGGGGCGCAGCGCCGCCCTCGGACGGGCCCGGGCCGATGCCGGCCTGGTCGTCCCGGTCGACGCCGCGGCGGCGCCCGCGGGCCTTCCCGGCGACGTCGCCATCAGCCCCCCGCCCGACCAGTTCGACGGCCCGGCCGTCACCGAGGCGCCGCCCGGCGCGCTGGCCCGCGGCCGCTTCCCCGGCGTCGTCCCCAGCGGCGGCACCTGGGCGGTGATGATCGGCATCAACAACTACCCGGGCAGTCGACACGACCTTCGCTCGGCCGTGGCCGACGCCCTCGACGTCGACGAGGCCCTGGCCCGCATGGGCGTCCCCGGCAACCACCGCCTTGTCGTCAAGGACGGCCAGGCCGCCGCCAGGGTCGTGACCCTGGCCGCCGACTGGTTAGTGGCCCATGCGGGACCCGACGCGGTGGCCGTCTTCTTCTACGCAGGCCACGTCCGCAAGGTGGGCGGCGGCACCGAGGCGGTCATCGCGGCCGACGGCAACGCGGTGACCGACGCCACCCTTGCCGACCACCTCCGTCCTCTTCAGGCCCGCCAGGCCTGGATCGGCATCGCTGCCTGCTACGGCGGCGGTTTCACCGAGCTGCTCGCCCCCGGCCGGGTCCTCAGCGCGGCGGCGAGCGCCAACCGGCTGGCCTACGAGAACGCCGCCTTCGGCCGCTCCTACATGGTCCAGTTCATGGTCCGCGAGGCCATGATCGAGGGACGGGCCAACGCCTCCGTGCAGCACAGCTTCGACTACGCCAAGGCCACGATCGCCTATCGCTATCCCGGCCGCGAGCCGGTCGAGATCGACTCTGGCTCCGGGCCGCTCAGCCTGCGCCCGCCCGGTGCCGGCCCGCCGTCCACGGTCAAGCCTGCGCCCAAGCCCGCCCCCGCGCCGGCCAACTCGGGTGGCGGATCGAACCCGCCGCCCCCGTCCAGCCCGCCCTCCGGCGGCTCCGGTTCCGGCTCCAGCGGGGGCACCTGCAAGTCGGTCAACCTCGGGGTGATCCGCTGTAGATGAGGGCCTGCTGAACTAGTCGGGCAGGCTCACGAAGGTCAGTGCGTCGGCCTCGGCGCACACCAGGCGCTCGCCGTCCTCGAAGTCGATGACCGTCCGGTTGGCCGGGTGGGGCTGCACGTGGATGGCGGTGAACTGCTCGAAGGACTCGAACACGCTGATCGACCCGCGAGGCGGCGGGGTGAGCCAATGGATCACCACCACGCCGGTGGAAAAGGCCACGCCTTCGAGCACGGTGCCGGTACCGGACACGCCGGAGCAGTCGAACTCCCGACGCATCACGAACCGCCGCATCCCTTGGGGCGCCCGGTCGACCACGGCTCACCTCCCCTTCCCCCAACCCATCGGCGGGGGAGTGAGGGAGGTGAGCCTCGGGGCGGAGGGAGTGGGATTTGAACCCACGGAGGGTTGCCCCTCACACGACTTCCAATCGTGCCGATTCGGCCGCTCTCGCATCCCTCCAGGACGACGCAGCGCCGGGACAGGGTATCCTCCTCGGTCTGGCCCGCCGTTTTGTGCGGCGGCCGGGTCCTGCGCAACAGCGCCCCGTGAACCGAGTCAGGGCCGGAAGGCAGCAGCTCTCAGCGGAAGGCATTGTGTGCCGCAGTCAGCCTGGCCGCCGCACCGAGCGGCGGGCCGCTTCGCTGCACCACACCGGTAGGCTCCGGCCATGGCCGATGCGCAGCCCTTCCAGTCGCTGTACCGGCGCTACCGGCCCTCCCGCTTCGCCGAGGTGCGGGGCCAGGACCACATCACCAAGGCCCTGCGCAACGCCGTCCGGGACGACCGGGCCGCCCACGCCTACCTCTTCAGCGGCCCCCGGGGCACGGGCAAGACGTCCACCGCCCGCATCCTGGCCAAGGCCCTCAACTGCACCAACCTCCAAGACGGCGAGCCGTGCGACGAGTGCCACTCGTGCGTGGAGATCCGCCAGGGCTCGTCGCTCGACGTCCATGAGCTCGACGCCGCCTCCAACAACGGCGTGGACGCCATGCGAGACCTCGTCTCCCGGGCCGCGCTGGGCACGCCGGGCCGGTGGAAGGTCTACATCGTGGACGAGGTCCACATGCTGTCGGCCGCGGCGTCGAATGCACTGTTGAAGACGCTGGAGGAGCCGCCCGGTCACGTGGTCTTCGTGCTGGCCACCACCGACCCCCAAAAGGTGCTGCCCACCATCCGCAGCCGCACCCAGCACTACGAGTTCCGGCTGCTGTCGGGCGACGTGCTGGCAGGCCTGCTCAACGACGTGAACCAGGCCGCCGGCCTCGGCGTATCGCCCGAGGCCATCGACCTGGTCATGCGCCGGGGCCACGGCTCGGCCCGCGACGCCCTCTCCGTGCTCGACCAGGTGGCGGCCGCGGGCGACGTGGAGGAGCAGGGGGCCGACCGGGTCGAGGAGCTGATCGACGCGGTGGCCGACCGGGACGCGGGCCGGGCCCTCTTGGCCGTGGCCGAGGCCTGCTCAGCCGGCGTCGACGCCCGCCGTCTGGCCACCGACATCTTGGAACACCTCCGCAACGCCTTCCTGCTCTCCATGAAGGCGGCCGAGCTGGTGGCCGTGCCCGACGTGGCCCGGGACCGACTGGCCGAGCAGGCCGCCCGCCTGGGTCCGGCCGGGCTGACCCGGGCCATGGAGGCGGTGGGCCAGGCCGTGGTCGACATGCGCGAGGCCCTCGACCCCCGCATCACCCTGGAGGTGGCGGTGGTTCGACTGGCCCGGCCCGACGCCGACGTCTCGCCCGCCGCCCTGCTGGAGCGGATCGAGCGGCTGGAGCGGGGCCTGTCGGGCCATGTCACAGAGCCCGCCCGGGCCGAGGCCCGCGCCGAGGTCCGGGGCGGGGCCGGCGGGGCCGACGAGGCCGTCGCTGTGCCGCCCGCGCCCAAGCCCGCGTCGGGCCCGGCCGCGGCCAAAGCCGCGTTGGGCGCGCTGCGCCAACAGCCCGACGGCCCCGGTCCGTCGCCGCCCAAGGCGGCCCCGCCCGCGGCCGCGCCGCCCAAGCCCGCGCCGGCCCCGTCCTCCGCGTCCACTGCGCCGAGCGGCGACCTGCCCACCCGAGACGAGCTCACCAAGGCATGGGGCGACTCGGTGCTGGCCGGCCTGTCGGGCCGGGCCCGGGCCCGCTTCTCCTCGGGCCGGTTCACCGCGGTGGACGGCGGCTCGGCCGTGTTCGCCCTCCCCAACGCCATCCACCGGGACCGGTGTGAGGAGGTGCGCCCCGACGTGGAGTCGGCGCTGGCCGCCCACTTCGGCAGGCCGGTGCCGCTGCGGCTGGTGGTAGAGGCGGTCGACACCATGGCCCCCGACGCGCCGCCGGGGGCCTTGGGCGCGGACGACGAGGTCGAGGCCCATGACCTCCAGGACGGGCCCGAGGCAGCGGTAACCTCGCCCGAGGACCGTCTGATGCAGGCGTTCCCTGGCACCACGGAGGTCGAGCCCAAGTGAGTGACGAGCAGTTCGACCTTGGCGGCCTTTTGCAGCAGGCCCAGGCCATGCAGCAACAGCTCATGGAGGCGCAGGCCCGGGCGGCCGAGGAGGTCGTGGAGGGCGAGTCCGGCGGCGGGGTGGTGAAGGTCCGGGTCACGGGCGGCTTGGAGTTCCAGTCGGTGACCATCGACCCCAAGGCCGTCGACCCCGACGACGTGGAGCTGTTGGAGGACCTGGTGCTGGCCGCCATCCACGACGCCGTGGCCCGGGCCCGCGAGGTCACCGAGGAGGCGATGGGCGGCCTGGGCGATTTGATGGGCGGACTCGGCGGCGGACTTGGTGGCGGACTCGGCGGGGGCCTGCCCGGGCTGCCGGGCGCGACGGACTGAGGTGTACGCAGGCCCGGTCCAAGACCTGATCGACGAGCTCGGCCGCCTCCCCGGAGTGGGCCCCAAGTCGGCCCAGCGCATCACCTTCCACCTCCTGAAGCTGCCCAAGGAGGACGCCGTCCGGCTGGCCAAGGCCATTACCGAGGTCAAGGACCGCATCTCGTTCTGCCGCCGCTGCTTCAACGTGGCCGAGGGAGAGCAGTGCGGCATCTGCCTCGACACCCGGCGCGACGTCACCTTGGTCTGCGTGGTCGAGGAGCCCCGGGACATCGTGGCCATCGAGAAGACCCAGGAGTTCCGGGGCCGCTACCACGTGCTGCAAGGCGCCATCAGCCCCATCGAGGGCATCGGGCCCGAGCAGCTTCGGGTCAAAGAGCTGCTGGCCCGCCTCCAGGACGAGGGCATCAGCGAGGTCATCCTCTGCACCAACCCCAACATCGAGGGCGATGCCACCGCCATGTACCTGGCCCGCCTGCTCGGCCCCCTTGGGGTGAAGACCACGCGCATCGCCAGCGGCCTGCCCGTGGGCGGCGACCTGGAGTACGCCGACGAGCTCACGCTCGGCCGGGCCCTCCAAGGCCGCCGCGAGGTCGACGCCTAACTGCCCAACTCGGCCGACCCGGCTTTGTACAAAGCCGCCCTCCACAGCGCGCGGAGAGCCCCGATCGAGGGGAGGTGGGCAGACCTAGAGGGTGCGCAGGACGATGGCGTCGCCCTGGCCGCCGCCGCCGCACAGGGCGGCCACGCCGGTGCCGCCGCCGCGCCGCCGCAGCTCGTGGAGGATGTGGAGGGCCAGGCGGGTGCCCGACATGCCGATGGGGTGGCCGAGCGAGATGGCGCCGCCGTTGACGTTGGTGATGTCGTCGCCGATGCCGAGGTCGGCCATCGAGGCCAGGCCCACGGCCGCGAACGCCTCGTTGAACTCGAACAGGTCCACGTCGCCCACGCCCAGGCCCGCCTTGTCGAGCGCCAGCTTGCTGGCCCGGGACGGCTGGGTGAGCAGCGAGGGGTCGGGGCCCGCCACCTGGCCGTAGCTCACGACCTCGCCCAGGGGGGTGACGCCGAGCTGGTCGGCCTTGGCCCGGCTCATGACGATCACCGCGGCACCGCCGTCGGAGATCTGGCTGGCGTTGCCCGCGGTGATGGTGCCGTCGGCCTCGAAGGCGGGCTTGAGCTTGCCCAGGGTGTCGGTGGTGGTGCCGGGGCGCACGCCCTCGTCGGTGTCGACAACGACGGGGTCGCCCTTGCGCTGGGGGACCTCGACGTTGACGATCTCGTCGGCGAAGCGGCCCTCCTTCATGGCGGCCGAGGCCCGCTCGTGCGAGTTGGCCGCGAAGGCGTCCTGCTGGTCCCGGCTGATGGTGCCCGCCGCCTTGGTGTACTTCTCGGTGCCTGCGCCCATGGCGCACACGTCGAAGGCGCAGAACAGCCCGTCGAACATCATGGCGTCGACGACCTTCTGGTCCCCGATGCGGTAGCCGGCCCGGGCCCCCGGCAGCAGGTAGGGGGCGTTGGTCATCGACTCCATCCCGCCTGCCACCACGATGTCGGCGTCGCCGCTGCTGATCATCTGGTCGGCCAGGTACACGGTGTTGAGGCCGGAGAGGCAGACCTTGTTGACGGTGGTGGCAGGCACGGTCATGGGGATGCCCGCCTTCACCGCGGCCTGTCGGGCCGTGATCTGGCCCTGGCCCGCCTGGAGCACCTGGCCCATCAAGACGTAGTCGACGTCCTCGGGGCTGACGCCCGACCGCTCCAGCGCGGCCTTGATGGCGATGCCGCCCAAGTCCATCGCGCTGAAGCTCGCCAGTGCGCCTGCCAGCTTGCCGATCGGCGTGCGGGCGCCTGCAACGATGACGGAACCGGGCATGACCTACCTCCTGAGGGGACCGACCCACCCAGTCTAAGCGGGGTGGAGCGACAAGGTTACCGGCGGGTAGCCTCCGCGGCCATGTCGATGCAGGCCTTCCTCGATGCCATCCAGTCGGGTGCCTCTGGCCCCGAGATCGGCGCCCTCCCCATCCCCGAGTCGTACCGGGCCGCACTGGTCCGCAAAGACGAGGCGGGGATGTTCGACGGCATCCCGTCCGGGGACAAAGACCCGCGCAAGTCGCTGCACATCGAGGAGGTGGCCACCCCCGAGCTGGCCCCCGACGAGGCCTACGTGGCGGTGATGGCCAGCGCCATCAACTTCAACACGGTGTGGACCTCCATCTTCGAGCCCCTGCCCACCTTCAGCTTCCTGGAGCGGCTGGGCAAGGAGTCGCGCTGGGGCAAGCGCCACGACCTGCCGTACCACGTGGTGGGCTCTGACGCGAGCGGCGTCGTCCTCAAGGTGGGCGACGCGGTGCGCAACTGGAAGCCGGGCGACCGGGTCACCGTCCACTGCAACTACGTGGACGACCAGGACCCCACGGCCCACGACGACTCCATGCTCGCCGCCAACCAGCGCATCTGGGGCTTCGAGTCGAACTTCGGCGGCCTGGCCGACCTCACCGTGGTCATGGCCAACCAGCTCATGCCCAAGCCCGCCCACCTCACCTGGGAGGAGGCGGCGGTCAACGCCCTGTGCAACTCCACGTCGTACCGCATGCTCGTCTCGCACAACGGGGCGACCATGAAGCAGGGCGACGTGGTGTTCATCTGGGGGGCGACGGGCGGCCTGGGCGGCTATGCCGTGCAGTACGTGCTCAACGGCGGCGGCATCCCGGTAGGCGTGGTGTCGAGCCCCGACAAGGTCGACCTGCTGCACGAGATGGGGTGCGAGGCGGTCATCGACCGCAAGGCCGCGGGCTACCGGTTCTGGAAAGACGACGACACCCAGGACGAGGGCGAGTGGCGGCGGCTGGGCAAGGACATCCGCTCGCTGGTGGGCGAGGACCCCAACATCGTGTTCGAGCACCCGGGCCGCCAGACCATGGGCGCCTCGGTGTTCGTGTGCGCCCGAGGGGGCACGGTCGTCACCTGCGCGGCCACGTCGGGCTACATGATCGAGTACGACAACCGCCACCTCTGGATGAAGCTGAAGTCGATCAAGTCCAGCCACTTCGCCAACTACCGCGAGGCGTGGGACGCCAACCGGCTCATCGCCAAGGGCATGATCCAGCCCATCCTCTCGGCCGTGTACCCGCTGGAGCAGACGGGCGAGGCCGCCTTTCAGGTCCACAAGAACCTGCACGAAGGAAAGATGGGCGTCTTGTGCCTCGCCCCGTCGGAAGGGCTCGGCATCGACGATCCCGAGTTCCGGGCCAAGGTGGGCGAGGACAAGATCACCCTGTTCCGGCGACACGCATGAGCGCGGGCCACGAGCACACCTCCGGGTCGCTGACGGAGATCGACCATGTGGGCATCGCCGTGCGCGACCTCGACGCGGTGGTGGCCTGGTACAAGCAGATGTTCGGCGCCGAGGTGGTGCACCGCGAGCGCATCGAGAGCGACGGCGTAGACGAGGCCCTCATCAAGGTGGCCGACTCCTACATCCAGCTCCTCACCCCCTTCACCGACACCTCGCCGCTGGCCAAGTACATGGAGAAGAACGGCGAGGGCGTGCACCACGTGGGCTACCGGGTGGCCGACTGCGCCGAGGTGCTCGACCACATCAAGGCCGAGGGTGCCCGGGTGGTGGACGAGCACCCCCGCACCGGCAGCCGCGGCACCACGGTCGCGTTCCTGCACCCGAAGTCGGCCTTCGGCACCTTGATCGAACTGGTCGAGGAATAGCGACCCGACAGGTGTCGTTCCCCGGCCCGACAGAGCTCGGGCGGGGCGTGGTCGTCCTCCCCGGCCGCGTCCTGCCCGCGCCACTCGACACCTGGCCCCGTGTGGTCGTCGAGGGCCCGGCGCCCGAGGTGCTGGCCGTGCTCCACGAGCACTGGCTGCGCCGTCGGCCGGTCGTCGTGGAGCTGGCGTGCGGCCCGGCCTGGCTGCGCGAGCCCGAGTCAGACGGGCGTGAGCCCTGGCAGGTCCCGGTCGACTTCGAGTTCGCCCGGGAGCGGCTCCAGTTCCTGGTCTGGCGCAACAACGTTGACTGGCGGGGCGACGAGCCGGTGTGGTGGTGGGACGTGAAGGCGGCCCGTCTGGGCGCGGGGCCTGATGTGGTGGTCGACGGCGGGCCCCGACAGCCGCTGGACATCGGGGTGCCGGTGGTGCACGCCGAGTCGGTGGAGGCGGGTCGTTTGACCCCGGCCCGGCACTCGCCGCCCGGCGATTCGCTGGCCCCCGACCAGTTGGCCGCGGTGGCCCACGAGGTCGGCCCGGCCCGGGTCATCGCCCCGGCCGGGTCGGGCAAGACGCGGGTGCTCACCGCCCGGCTCCGGCACCTGCTGGCCGACCGGGGCTGGGAGCGCGAGGGCGTGGCCGCCTTCGCCTACAACAAGCGGGCGGCCGACGAGATGGCCGAGCGCACCGCGGACCTGGGGCCGGTGCAGATCCGCACGCTCAACTCCCTGGGCCTGTCGATCCTGAATCGGGCCGGGCGGCGCCAGACCATCGAGGAGCACGAAGTGCGCCGGCTGCTCGACGGGCTGATCGAGCTGCCCCGGGCCTTGAACACCGATCCGTACGTGGCCTATCTGGAGGGGCTGCGGGCCATCCGGCTGGGGCTGGCCGACCCGGCTCAGGTGGAGCGGGAGACGGGGGCCGAGGGGCTGGCTGAGCTGTTCCCCCGATACCGCAGGCTGCTGGCCGACAAGGGCCTGGTCGACTTCGACGGCCAGTTGTACGAGGCGCTGGCCGTGCTGCTGGCGGACCCCTCGGCCCGGACCGGGCTGCAGCACCTGCTGGTCGACGAGTTCCAAGACCTGACGCCGCTGCACCTGGTGGTGCTGCGCCTGCTGGCCGCCCCTGCCTACGACGTGTTCGGCGTGGGAGACGACGACCAGGTGATCTACGGCTTCGGCGGGGCCACGCCCGAGTTCCTGCTGCGGTTCGACTCGTTCTTCCCGGGCGCGGCCCACCACGCCTTGGAGGTCAACTACCGCTGCCCGCCGCCGGTGGTGTCGGCGGCCACGTCGCTGCTGTCGTACAACGAACGGCGCATCGCCAAGACGGTGGTGCCCGGTCCCGACGCGGCCGGCTCGTTCGAAGTACGCCGGGTGGCGGCGGTGGCCGAGGCGGCCGAGGTCGCTTCGACGGTCGAGGCGTGGCAGGCGGCGGGCGGCGCCTTCGAGGACATGGCCGTGCTGGCCCGGGTCAACAGCGCGCTGCTGCCGGTGCAGGTGGTCTTCACCGAGAAGGGCATCCCCGGACGGCGGCCCATCGACGCGTCGATCCTCACCCGCACCGGCATCCGCACCGCGCTGGCCTACCTCCGCATCGGGGCCGATCCTGGGCGCATCGCGGCGGCCGACGTGACCGAGACCATCCGCAGGCCCTCGCGCCGCATCGCCCGCAACGTGGTCGAGATGCTCACCAAGCGGGGGTCCACCAGCCTGTCCGACATCCGGCGGCTGGCCGCCCGGCTCACCGGCGGCGACGGGTCCAAGCTGGCGTCGTACGAGGCCGACCTGCAACTGGTGGTGTCGGCCGTGGCCCAGGGCGACGCGGCCGCCGCCTTGCGGGTGGTGCGGGTGGACCTGGGCCTGGGCGGGGCCATGGACGTGCTCGACGCGGCCCGCCGGGAGGCCGACCGCTCGACCCACGCCGACGACCTGGTCGCGCTGGAGCAGGCCGCCGCGCTGCACCCCGACCCGGCCACCTTCGAGCCGTGGCTGCGGGAGGTCCTGGGCCCGGCCCGGGGGCCCGTGTCCGCAGGGGTCGAGCTGTCGACCATCCACCGGGTGAAGGGCCGGGAGTGGGACGACGTGGTGGTCTTCGGCGCGGCCGACGGCCTGCTGCCCCACCGGCTGGCGTCGGACGAGGAGGAGGAGCGGCGGCTCTTGCACGTGGCCATCACCCGAGGCCGCAAGCGGGTCCTGGTGCTGGCCGACCAGGAGAGCCCGTCGCCGTTCGTGGACGAGTTGGACGGCTCCCGGCCCCGTGTGCCGCCCGGCGAGCGGCGTCCGGCCCGTCGGCCTGTGACGGTGGCGGCTGCTTCAGCGCCGGTGCCCGCTGTGTTGACGTCGACCGGGACGCGTGTGGTGGAGGCCCTCAAGGCATGGCGCCGGGAGACCTCGGCCCGGGACAAGGTGCCCGCCTACGTGGTGCTCAACGACGCCGACATCGACGGCATCGCGGCTCGCCTGCCCGCCACCTTGGAGGCGCTGGCCGAGTGCCGGGGGATCGGGCCGGTGAAGCTGGAGCGCTTCGGTGACGAGATCCTGGCCGCCATCGACCAGGCCCGAAGCCCCCTCGAATAAAAGTGCCTTTCCGGAAGGCTCCTTGCTGGGCGGGCTGAGCCAGGCAGGTGCGGGGACTGCGGGCGACGAATTCCCGTCTCTATGGCACCGCAGCCCTTCCTAATGAGGCGCGGCCGCCGGCGGATCGCGGTCATGCTCACCCTGTCGTTCGTCGCCGGCCCTCTCGGCATTGTCCGCACGCCGGACGCCAAGGCATCGCCCAATGAGTTCGTGACCATGCCGGACGGCATCCGCATCGCCGTCAACGTGCGCCTGCCCGACAGCTACGTGGCGGGGAACCAGTACCCCACGCTGTTCGAGATGTCGGGCTACGACGGGGGCGGGGCTGAAGACGGCACGCTGTCCAAGGACATTGCCAAGCAGTTCCCCGACGAGATCGGCAGCCACTTCCCGCTCCAGGACGACAGCCGCCAGCTCTCCCGCCGCTTCAACAACGACTACGTGACCATCCACGCGTCGGTGCGGGGCACCGGCTGCTCGGGTGGCGAGTTCGACCTCTTCGCCTGGCAGGCCGCGCTGGACGGCCGCTACATCATCGACCAGTGGATTCCGCAGCAGGCATGGTCGAACGGCGACGTCGCCCTCATGGGCCACAGCTACGGCGGCATCACCGGTTTCATGATCGCCGAGACCCAGCCCACCCACCTGCGGGCCGCCACCCTCTCCGGGCTGATCGACGACCTGTACCGGGGTATCACCTATCCCGGCGGCGTCACCAACTACGGCTTCCCCCTGTTGTGGACCGGCGCCATCCGCCCGGCCTACGACGTGGGCGGCGGCCTGCTGCCCGGCCTGGTGCGCGAGGAGCAGGCGGACGACACGCCCAACCGGCGCCAGAAGTGCGCGGAGAGCACGGCCACCAAGAAGCGCACCGTGCTGAACGACCCGCTCGTGCAGGGCGTGGGCGACACCGACAGCCCGTGGTTCCAGGCCCGCTCGCTCATCTACCGGGCCCACGACATCAACGTGCCCATCCACATCACCGGCGCCTACCAGGACGAGCAGACCGGCCCCCGGGGCCCGACCCACCTGTGGCAGGCCTCGGTCAACGCGCCGTTCCGCCGGCTCGTGCTGCTGAACGGCAACCACGACGCCCAGAACCCCGGCCTCACCGGCCCCGAGGTGTGGGGCGA
>DASYMT010000284.1:0-7961 GCA_036008925.1 Acidimicrobiales bacterium
AAGGAGGACCCCGACTCCCGCACCGCCCAGGTGGACGAGGCCGTGGGCAGGACGGTGCCTCAGTACGGCGGCAACGCCTCGGCCTACGGGCTGCGGGTCCTGTTCGCCCGGGGCCTCTCGGGCGCGGTCCCGTCCAACGGCAACAAGGACCTGGGGGAGCTGTACAAGAGCGCCAACTCCTACTGCGGCTACACGGACCGCGAGCTGGTGCTGGCCCGGGTTTCCAAGACCGAGTTCTCCAACACCAGCCGCTTCGCCAAGGCCGCGGCGGTCGAGCCCGACAACGCCACCACCGTCGACCTGGAAACCCCGTCGCGCTGCGACATCTACAACAGCTACAAGGGCGACGCGCCGGTCAGCATGGTGACCCCCTTCCTCAGCACCACGGGCGCGCTCGGCGACGCCGACAAGAAGGGCGTCCCCGCCTCGTCGAGCATCAACACCACGGCCGGCCCCCACACCAAGTGGGACTACAAGCCGGCCGACTGCTCGACGCCGAACGGCAAGGACCAGGCGGGGCCCAACACCAAACCCCTCGTCGGCCCCACCTCGGTGGCATGCACCAAGGACGACGAGATCACGGCCCAGGCCGAGAGCCGGGTCAAGCCCGCCGACGCCCTCGACATCACCGTGACCCGGGCCACCACCAGCACCAAGGTGAGCAAGGACAAGGCCAAGGGCCTGGTGAGCACGGCCACGGCCCGGCTGGAGGGCGTGAGGATCGGCGACGTCAGCATCGGCTACATCGTCAACTCGGCCACGTCGTTTGCCAAGGGCCGCAAGGGCACGGCGGGCACCGTGTTCGACAAGCCCCAGATCGGCTTCGTGGACGGGCCCGGCATCCCGACCTGCACCGACCAGTGCGATCTCGACGCCGTGCTCAAGGCCCTCAACAGCGCCTTGGCCGGACGGGCCGAGTTCCGCCGGGTGAGCCCTTCCGACCGTCTGGCCCAGGGCAGCCCGGGCGGGTACGAGGCGGGCATCTTGAAGTCCGAGAAGCAGCAGGCGTCGGACAACAGCCTGTCGGGCGACAAGAGCGTGGAGATCCCGGCCCTGGAGATGGTCGTCTACAACGACAACGCCAACATTGGACGGGCCCGGCAGGTGTACCAGTTCGCCGGGGTGCGGGCCGACAGCCACTACGGCGTGCAGTTGGCCGGGGCCGAGTGCTCGACGTGCGGTGACGCCATCGGCGCCTCCATCGACGTGGGCACCGGCGTGGTGGGCGCGGCCCCCCCGCTCCTCAACGACGGGCAGCCCCTCCTGGGCCGGGTGATGATGCCGTCCGAGAACGTGCTCCGCCGTTTTGTGCGCCAGGCCGCGGCAGGCGCCGACTACAGCCTGCGGATCATCTTCTCCAACCCCCGCGACGCCATGGTGATGGCCACCGTGTGGGTGCTGTTGTGGGGTCCGTTCGTGGCCTCCCGACGCCGCCGCGCGCTGCGGGCCGTCGCCGACGCCGACCCCGAAGGATCCTCCCGATGAAGCCCGGCACCCGGACTCTGCTGGCAGGCGGCGCGGTGTTCGCGGCCATGTCGATCATCTCCGTGCAGACGCCCGCCCAGCAGCGCCTGGCCGCCCAGCAGGCGCCGAGCGGCCCTGAGGTGGTGCGCGAAGAGGTGGTGAGCGGGCCTGCCGCGGCAGGCGGCGCAGCGGCCGGTGCAGGGGGCGGCGGCGCGGGCGCGGCGGCCGGCGCGGGGGCGCGCAAGGCGGGGGCGGCGGCCGGCGCGGCGCCGAGCAGGTTCCAGTGCGCGGCGGGCCAGAACGGCGGCGCCACCGACAAGGGGGTGAGCGCCACCAAGATCCGCCTGGCCTCCACGCACGTCCTGTCGGGCGATGGCTCGTCCTTCCTCGGCTCCAGCCACGTGGGCATGGAGGCGGTGGTCTCCAACATCAACTCCAAGGGCGGCATCTGCGGCCGCCTGCTCGACCTCACCCTGCGCGACGACGGGTGGCAGGCGCCGCTCGGCGCGTCCTTCATCCAGAACTTCATCAACGACCCGACCGGCTACTTCGCCCTGCCCGTGGTGCCCTCCTCCGAGGGGCTGACCCAGGCCATCAAGAGCCGGTACATCGGCAACGGCAAGGTCCCGGTGGTCGGCACCGACGGGATGCTGAAAGAGCAGTACCAGGACCCCTACGTGTGGCCGGTCGCCACCGCCACCGTGTCCACCATGCGGATCATGGCCAAGCAGGCCTACGACTCGGGCGCCCGCCAGTTCGGCATCGTGTGGGACAGCCGCTACAAGTTCGGCAAGGAGGGGGCCAAGGCGTTCGAGCAGTACGTGAAGAAGCTGCCCGGCGCCCACCTCGACGCCAACATCGGCATCCCCCCGGGCCAGCCCTCGTACCCCGACACCGAGCGGTTCAACGCCGACTGCGGCCCGGCCAAGCGCTGCGAGTTCGTGGCCATGCTGCTGGAGCCCGGCACCGCCATCTCGTGGATCAACTCCATGGGCGACGACAGCGCCGGCCGGCGGCTCGGGTTCGGCTCCAAGGGCACGGGCGGGGCCCAGCCGCTGTTCAACGCCAAGTTCGCCAGGGACTGCGGCGAACCGTGCAACGGGATGCTGCTGTGGACGGGCTACAACCCGCCCATCGGCGAGAAGCTGAACCTGCCGGGCGTGGCCAAGTACGTCAACGACGTGAAGGCCATCGACCCAGGCGCCGACGTCAGCAACCAGTTCCTCGAAGGCGCCTACCTGGGCATGACCGTGTTCGTCGAGGCGCTCAAGCGGGTGGGGCCTGAGCTGACCAGGGCCCGGCTCAAGGAGGTCATGGACTCGCTGGCCTTCCAGAGCGACCTGGCCTCGCCCCTGACGTACGGCCCCTCCCGGCACTACGCCAACCTGGGGGCCCAGGCCTTCACCGTGCGCACCGCGGCCGGGAGCTTCTCCGGCTTTGCCGACGCGGGCACCGGCTTCATCCTCGACCCGTCCCCCGGCGACTTCCCGAGCGGCGGCTGACATGTCCAGCCTCGTGCGCCTCCTGCTGCTGTCGCTGCCGAACATCGGCGCCTACGCCATCTTCGCCATCGGCATCGTCGTGATCTTCCGGGCCTCCAAGGTGCTCAACGTGGCCCATGGCGCCATGGCCATGGTGCCCGCCTACCTGGTGACGTGGATGAACAAGGGGGGCGTGCCCATCGCCGTGGCCTTCGTGCTCGGCGTGCTGTCCGGGGGCCTCCTCGGCCTGGTGGTGGAGCGGCTGTTCGTGCGCCCGCTGCGGCAGGTGTCGGTGACGGCCCAGACGGTGGGCACGGTCGCCGCCCTCGGGCTCATGGTCGCCCTGGCCGGAAAGGTGTGGGGCACGGGCACCGAGAAGGCCGCCGCCGTGTTCCCCGACCATGTGCTCCGGGTGGGCTCGTCCAGCCTGCGCACCGGCCAGCTCGGGCTGTTCCTCGTCATGCTGGCCGTGGCGGGCGGGCTGACCGCCCTGTTGCAGCTCACCGACATCGGGCTGGCCATGCGGGGCGCGGCCGACAACCGGCGGGCCGCGTCGCTGATGGGCGTCGACCCCGACGTGGCCATCTCGGGGGCGTGGGTCCTGGGCGGGGCCACCGCCGCGGTGGCGGGCATTTTGTTGGCCGCGATCACCAACCTCAACCCGCTCACCCTTTCGCTCCAGGCCATCCCCGCCTTCGTGGCCGCCCTGATCGGCGGGCTCGGCTCGCTGTTCGGCGCGGTGGTGGGCGCGGCCATCGTGGGCGGGACGACGGGCCTGGTGCCCGCCATCGCCTCCCTCCAGCAGGTGCAGGGGATGCAGCAGCTCCTCCTCGGCCTCGTCGCCCTGGCCGTCATGGCCATGCGGGGCGAGCGCTACGTGGCCACCGACGTGAGGAACGGGTTGTGAGCGCGGCAGCCGTCTCCCCGCGGCGCACCGAGCGGGTGACGGGCTCGGCTGCGTCGACCGAGGCGCCCACCGTGCGCCTCAGCGTGGCGGGCCGCCGCCTCGGCCTGGTCGGCGTGCTCGCCTTCGTGCTGGCCTTCCCCTACCTGCCGTTCGTGCCGTTCTCGGTGCTGGGCAACGCCAACGTGGCCGCCCAGTACGCGCTGGTGTCGATCTCGCTGGTGGTGCTGGTCGGGTGGGTCGGGCAGATCTCGCTGGGCCACGCGGGCATGGTGGGCGTGGGGGCCTACGTGACCGGCATGGCCATGGGCGGCCTGCATGTTGGCTTCCCGGTGAGCCTGCTGTGGGGGGCGGCGGGCGGCATGGCCGTGGCCGTCCCGCTCGGGGTGGTGGCCCTGCGGGTGCGGGGCCTGTACCTGGCCGTGGCCACCTTGATCTTCTCCTGGATCGGCCAGGAGTTCCTGTTCCGGCAGGAGTGGTTCACCAAGCACTCCAGCATCCAGGTCAGCCCCGTCGGCAAGTGGGACACCATCCCCTACTTCCCGTGGGACGACCGCAAGGTCTTCTACTACGCGGCCTGGGCCACGGTCGTGCTCGCCATCTATTTGATGGCCAACCTGCGGGACTCGAAGACGGGCCGGTCCTTCTTCGCCGTGCGGGGCTCCGAGGTGGCGGCCGCGTCGCTCGGCATCGACGTCATGCGCACCAAGCTGGCCGCCTTCGCGGTGAGCGGCCTGCTGGCGGGCGCGGCCGGGTCGCTCATCCTGGTGGGCCAGCAGACGGTGACGCCCGACGCCTTCACGGTGGAGCGGTCGCTGTTCTTCCTGGCCGTCGCCGTCGTGGGCGGGCTCTCGTCGCTGGGCGGGAGTGTGGCCGCCGCCTTCGTGTTCGCCTTCCTCAACGAGGCCTTCTTCCGGGTCAAGGCGTTCGAGGGGTATCTCACGGTGGCGTCGGCCGCCCTGCTGGCCATCGTGCTGCTGCTGTACCGCGGCGGCCTGGCCCAGGTGCCCGCCGACCTGGCCCCCCGGCTGCGCAGGCTGCGGGTGTTCGTGGACCCGGTGCTGGCGCCGGTGGTGTCGTGGACCAACCGCCTGGGCGACGGGCTGGCCCGGTGGGTCGGGGCCCACGCGAACCGGCTGCGGGGGCGGCTGCCGTCGGGCGAGCGGCCCACCGAGGTCGTGATCCAGTCGCCTAGTGCGCTGCTGGCGCTGCTGTCCCGCCTGACCGGCGGGCGCATCAAGGCGCCCCGGGCCGTCGTGCGCACCGAGGCGCCCCTCGACCTGGGGCCGCCCAAGGACGAGGAGCCGGAGCTGGCCTCGATCGTGTCGCTGCCGATGAACCGCCAGTCGGCGGAGCCGGGCAGCGTGGCCTCGGTCCTGCCCTTCAACCAGGTGGAGCGCAAGCCGGTGGTGATGGCCGCCGACCGGGACGAGCGCCGGGTGGTGCTGGCGGCCGAGGGGATCACCGTGCGCTTCGGCGGCCTGGTGGCCAACGAGGACGTCTCGCTCAAGGTCTGCGAGGGCGAGGTCGTGGGCCTCATCGGCCCGAACGGCGCGGGCAAGACCACGCTGTTCAACGCCATCGCCGGGCTGAACGAGCCTGCGGCCGGGCGCATCGAGCTGTTCGGCCAGGACGTGACCGGCCTGCCCGTGCACCACCGGGCCCTGCTGGGCGTGGGCCGCACGTTCCAGGCCATCCAGCTCTTCGCGCAGCTCTCGGTGTTCGACAACCTGCTGGTCGCCACCCACCAGCACAACCCCACCGGGATGCTGGCCCATCTGGCCGTGACCCCCGCCTCGCTGGCCGCCGAGGCCGAGGCCCGCCAGACCGTGCAGCGGGTGATCCGGCTGTTGGACCTGCGGGACGTGGCCCACCGGCGGGTGGCCGACCTGCCCTTCGGCGTGCTGCGCATGGTGGAGGTGGCCCGGGCCCTGGTGACCGGGGCCAAGGTCATCATGCTGGACGAGCCCGCGTCGGGCCTCGACAACAACGAGACGGACCGGCTGGTCGAGCTCATCCGCTTCATCCGCTCGCTGGGCGTGTCCATCCTGCTGATCGAGCACGACGTGAAGATGGTGACCAATGTGAGCGACCATCTCTACGTGCTCGATCGTGGTCGGCTGCTGGCCGAGGGGCCTGCGTTCCTCGTGGCCCAGGACGAGGCGGTGGTGGCCGCCTACCTCGGACGGGCGGTCGAGCATGGGGCAGCGGCCGAGGCAGGTCGGTGACGCGGCTGCTCGAGGTCGAGGGCATCGACGTCTTCTACGGGTCGGTCCAGGCGCTGCGCGGCGTGTCGCTGTTTGTCGACGCGGGCGAGATGGTGGCGCTGCTGGGCGCCAACGGGGCGGGCAAGACCACCACGCTGCGGACGGTGTCGGGCCTGTTGTCGCCTTCGGCCGGCTCCGTGCGGCTGGACGGGGTGGAGATCGGCGGGGTGCCCGCCCACCGGCTGGTGCGCCAGGGCATCGCCCACCTGCCCGAGGGGCGCGACCTGTTCCCGTCGCTGACCGTCGAGGAGAACCTGCGGTACGGCTTCTGGACCCGGCGGCGGGCCGCAGGCGCCCAGGCCGCGTGGCAGGCCCGGCTGGACGAGGTGTACGGCTGGTTCCCCCGGCTGGGCGAGCGGCGCTCGCAGGCCGCGGGCACGCTGTCGGGGGGCGAGCAGCAGATGCTGGGCGTGGCCCGGGCGCTGATGTCGTCGCCCCGGCTGCTGATCGTGGACGAGCTCTCGCTGGGGCTGGCCCCGCTGATCGTGGAGCAGCTCTTCTCGATTCTGCGGTCGGTGAACGAGGCGGGCACGGCCGTGCTGCTGGTCGAGCAGTTCGTGCACATGGCCCTGGCCAACACCAACCGGGCCTACGTGCTGGGCAAGGGCGAGGTGCGCATGGAGAAGCCCAGCGCCGAACTGCTCGACGACCCCGAGCTGGTGGCGTCGTACATGGGCTCGTCGGGGTCGTCCTCGAACGGGTCGGCGGCGTCCTCGAACGGCTCGAACGGCTCGAACGGCTCGCACCCCTCGCAGGCGGCGCCCCCGTCGACCCCCTCGTCGGGGCCGGCCCGCACCCGGGCCCGTCGGCCTCGGAGCACGTCCGCATGAGCGGCGGCCGCATGCTGGCGGCCGCGGTGCTGATGCTCGGGGCGGCGGTTGCGGGAACGGCGGGGTGCGGCGGGTCGAAGGGCGCGGCGGACGGGTCCGGCCGGGCGGGGCGGTCGACCACCTCCTCGGCCCCCTCCACCGTCGACGTGGCCCGGGCCAACGCCGCCGCCCCGGTCGACCCGGCCACCGGCAAGCAGCCCCGGGTGCGCCCGTCCGACCGCTACTCGGCCGCCGCCCCCCCGCCTGCGGGCCTGCGGGCCGCCGACCAGGTGGGCGCGGCCGGTGCAGTGCCCCTGTCGGCATCGGTGGCCCCGGCGTGCGTGGAGCACGGGCACCAGGTGGTGGTCGTGGTGAAGTCGGACCCGGGCATGACGGTGGCGGCCCAGATCAAATGGCCCAACGAGCAGTTCAGCGGGCTGGACGCCACCCGGGGCACCACGTCGGCCGACGGCACGCTCACGTGGCGGGTGACGGCCACGCCCGCGGCGCTGTACGGCGAGGCCACCCTCCAGGCCGCGGCCATCGACGAGAAGAACGGCTCGCGGGCGGGATCGACCGGCTCGTGGCAGTTCGTGGTCGCTCCCCCCGGCCGCTGCTGAGCCCACTCCCCTGTTGCCCGGGCCCTGTCGCCAGGCCCCTGTTGCCAACGTTGAGGTGGAAACCGGCCGGATATGGCCGGTTTCCACCTCAGCGTTTCCCGTCAGGTCGGCAGCGTGTAGTCGGCGAAGCGGTCCCGCAGGTCCTTCTTGGAGAACTTGCCCACCGACGTCTTCGGCACCTCGTCGATGAACGCCACGTCGTCCGGCAGCCACCACTTGGCCACCCGCCCGTCGAGGAAGGCCAACAGCTCCTCCTTCGACAGCGACTCCCCCGGCTTCACCACCACGCAGGCCAGCGGCCGCTCCTGCCACTTGTCGTGCCGCACCCCGATCACGGCGGCCTCGGCCACCGCCGGGTGGGCCATGATCTCGTTCTCCAGGTCCACCGAGCTGATCCACTCGCCGCCGGACTTGAT
>DASYMT010000285.1:0-6531 GCA_036008925.1 Acidimicrobiales bacterium
TGGTCATCCTCGACGTGATGATGCCGGGCATGGACGGGTGGGACGTCCTCTCGCGCATCAAGGCCGACCCCTCCGGCGACCTGTCCAGCGTCCCCGTGCTCATGCTCACGGCCAGGACCGACGACATGGACCGCATCCGGGGCGGCATCGAGGGCGCCATCCGCTACATCACCAAGCCCTTCTCGCTCTCCGATCTGCGCGAGGAGGTCAAGCACGCGCTGGAGGGCGACCCCGAGCCGGTCAAGCGGCGCAAGGCCCAGCACACCGCGCTCGAGCAGTTGGCCCGGCTGGAGAAGGGCGACGCGCCGGGCAGTGCGGCCAGCACCGCCCCCCGCCCCCACCTCACCAAGCTGGAGGGCGCGCCCGAGGCCAAGCAGCCGCCGCCCCGGCCCGCCCAGCTCCAGGCAGGCCAGCTCCAGACCCTGTCCGAGAAGCAGTACGAGTTGTTGGAGGCGGTGGCCACCACGGCCACTGTGCGGGCCGCGGCGGAACAGCTCAGCGTCAGCCGGTCGAACGTCTATGCCAGCCTGCGCCGCATCGCCAGGAAGCTGGGCGTCAAGACCGTGCCGGAGCTGGTGACGATTGCCCGACAGGGCGGCCTCCCCGCCGAGGCCGACTCGTAGACGAGGCCGCCGCCGCGCAGCCGCTCCTTCCTCGGTGCTCGTTCCCGCCCCGGGGGACCCCCCTGGTGTGCGCCGTCTCGGGAGGCGCTGACTCTCTCGCCCTGCTCGTCCTGGCCGTCGAGGCCGGGTGCCGGGTGACCGCCGTCCACGTGGACCACGGTCTGCGCCCCGGCTCGGCCGCCGAGGCCGACGTGGTGGCCGCCGCGGCCGACCGTTTCGGCGCCGCCTTCGAGGCCCGACGGGCCGAGGTCGCGCCGGGCCCCAACCTGGAGGCCAGGGCCCGGGCCGCCCGCTACGCCGTGCTGCCCGCCGACGCGGCCACCGGCCACACCCTGGACGACCAGGCCGAGACCGTGCTCTTGAACCTGGTGCGGGGCGCGGGCCTGGACGGGCTGGCGGGCATCCCCGCGGGGCGGCCCCGCCCTCTGCTGCGGCTGCGCCGGGCGGAGACGCGGGCGCTGTGCGCGGACCTCGGCCTGTCGCCCGTGGAGGACCCGACCAACGACGACTGGGCCTTCCGCCGCAACCGGGTGCGCCACGAGCTGCTGCCCCTGCTCGACGCGGTGGCGGGCCGGGACGTGGCCCCCGTGCTCGCCCGCCAGGCCGCCCTGCTGCGCGACGAGGCCGACCTCCTCGACGCCCTGGCCCGCGCCCTCGACCCGGCCGACGCCAAGGCCCTGGCCGCCGCGCCCGTGGCCCTGGCCCGCCGGGCCGTGCGCAGGCTGCTGTCGGGCGAGCACCCGCCCGACGCGGCGGCGGTGGAACGGGTGCTGGCCGTGGCCCGGGGCGAGGCGGTGGCCTGCGAGGTGGCGCCCGGCCGCCGGGTGCGGCGCTCGGGTGGGCGTTTGACCGTCGACCCCCTCTAACCTCGGCTCGTGCTCGACGCCGACCCGAACCTTGGCCCCACCGTCGTCGCCGAGGACAAGCTTCAGGCCCGGATCGCCGAGCTGGGCGAGGAGATCACGGACGACTACGCCGGGCGGGCGCCGCTGCTGGTAGGCGTGCTCAAGGGCGCCTTCGTCTTTATGTCCGATTTAGCCAGGCATATCCGGCTGCCGGTCGAGTTCGACTTCATGGCCGTGTCGTCCTACGGGAGCGCGACCAAGACGAGCGGCGTCGTCCGCATCGTGAAGGACCTCGACCTGGACCTCACCGGCAGGCACGTGCTGGTGGTGGAGGACATCGTCGACTCCGGGCTGACCCTGGCCTACCTGCGCAAGAACCTGTTGGCCCGGGGCCCGGCCAGCGTGGAGGTGTGCGCCCTGTTGGTGAAGGAGGGGCTCCAGAAGGTGGACCCCGACCTGAAGTACGTGGGCTTCAAGATCCCGCCCGAGTTCGTGGTGGGGTACGGCCTCGACGTGGGCGAGCGCTACCGGAACCTTCCGTACATCTCCACCTTCGTCGGGGAGGCGTAAGTGGAGGGCCGAAGTAGCCTGGGGGGGCCGATGAGAAAGGTCTTCCGCAGCGCCGCGTTCTATGTCGTCCTCGCCCTCTTGGCGCTGGCCATCGCCAGCAGCTTCCTGGGTGGGAGCGAGAAGCGAGAGAAGCTGACCTTGTCGCGCTTCGAGACGCTGGTGGCCGAGAAGCAGGTGAAGTCGGCCGAGCTGGTCGACGGCGAGAACCGGGTCCGGGGCGAGCTGTCTGACGGCAAGAAGTACGAGGCCCACTATCCGGCCGAATACTCCGATGAGCTGACGTCCGAGCTCAAGGCGGCCGGGGTCCCGAACTACGAGGCCAAGAAGCAGAAGGACAACGTCTTGTTGTCCCTCATCTTCAACTTCCTGCCGTTCATCGTGATCTTCGGGCTGATGCTGTTCTTCATCAACTCGATGCAGGGCGGTGGGAACCGGGTGATGCAGTTCGGCAAGGCCAAGGCCAAGACGGTCTCCAAGGACCAGCCCAAGGTCACGTTCGCCGACGTGGCCGGGGCCGACGAGGCCGTGCAGGAGCTTCAGGAGATCAAGGAGTTCCTGGAGTCGCCCGCCAAGTTCCAGGCCATCGGGGCCAAGATCCCCAAGGGCGTGCTGCTGTTCGGCCCGCCGGGGACGGGCAAGACGCTGCTGGCCCGGGCCGTGGCGGGCGAGGCGGGCGTGCCCTTCTTCTCCATCTCCGGCTCGGACTTCGTGGAGATGTTCGTGGGCGTGGGCGCCTCGCGCGTGCGGGACCTGTTCGAACAGGCCAAGGCCAGCGCCCCGGCCATCATCTTCATGGACGAGATCGACGCCGTCGGCCGCCACCGGGGCGCGGGCATGGGCGGCGGGCACGACGAGCGGGAGCAGACGCTCAACCAGTTGCTCGTGGAGATGGACGGGTTCGACGCCAAGACCGGCGTGATCCTCATCGCCGCCACCAACCGGCCCGACATCCTCGACCCGGCCCTGCTGCGCCCGGGCCGCTTCGACCGCCAGATCGTGGTCGACCAGCCCGACCTGGAGGGCCGCAAGAAGATCCTCCACGTGCACGCCAAGGGCAAGCCGCTGGAGGGCGGGGTCAACCTGGAGATCCTGGCCCGCCGCACCCCGGGCTTCACCGGCGCCGACCTGGCCAACCTCATGAACGAGGCCGCCCTGCTGGCCGCCCGCGGGGGCAAGACCGAGATCGGCATGGTCGAGATGGAAGAGGCCATCGACCGGGTGATCGCCGGGCCCGAGCGGCGCACGCGGGTGATGTCGGAGAAGGAGAAGCTCAACACCGCCTACCACGAGGGCGGGCACGCCCTGGTGGGCCACGTGCTGCCCCACGCCGACCCGGTGCACAAGGTGTCGATCGTGGCCCGGGGCCGAGCCCTGGGGTGGACGCTGTCGCTCCCGTTGGAGGACAAGTACAGCTACACCCGCAACGAATTGAAGGACCGCATCAAGGTCCTGATGGGCGGGCGCACGGCGGAGGAGCTGATCTTCGAGGACTTCACCACCGGGGCGGCCAACGACATCGAGAAGGCCACCGGCATCGCCCGGTCCATGGTGATGGAGTACGGCATGAGCGACGCGCTCGGGCCGCTCCGGCTCGGCCAGGAGCACGGCGAGGTCTTCCTGGGCCGGGACTTCGGGCACCAGGCCAACTACTCGGACGAGGTGGCGGCCCGCATCGACTCCGAGGTGCGGGCCATCGTCAAGGAGGCCCACGACGAGGCCGCCGCCATCTTGAAGTTCCACCGGGCCACGTTGGACAAGCTGGCCGCCGCGCTGATCGAGAAGGAGACGCTCGACACGCCGGAGCTGATGACGATCCTCGGAGAACTGCCCCCCTGGACGGGCGCGGCGTCGGCCAACGGCAACGGGACGTCCACGCGCAGGCGGCGCACCACGGCCAAGTGACGCCGTGATCGACGAAGGCCGGGCCGAGAAGGCCGTGCGCGAGCTGTTGGAGGCGATTGGGGAGGACCCCGACCGCGAAGGACTCCAGCGCACGCCCGAGCGGGTGGCGGCCATGTTCGCCGAGTTGTTCAGCGGGCTCCACATCGACCCCGACGAGGTGCTGAAGGTCACCTTCGAGGCGGGGCACGACGAGATGGTCCTGGAGCGGGACATCCCCTTCCACTCGATCTGCGAACACCACCTGGTCCCGTTCATCGGCAAGGCCCACGTGGCCTACATCCCGTCGGACGACGGGCGCATCACCGGGCTGTCCAAGCTGGCCCGGCTGGTGGACGGCTACTCCCGCCGGCCCCAGGTGCAGGAGCGGCTGACCACCCAGATCGCCGACGCGCTGGAGCGGGTGCTGGCGCCCAAGGGCGTGCTGGTGGTGATCGAGGCCGAGCACCTCTGCATGTCCATGCGGGGCGTGCGCAAGCCCGGCGCGGTGACGGTCACCTCGGCCGTTCGGGGCCTGTTCCGGGACTCCGCCCCCACCCGGGCCGAGGCCATGGCCTTCATCCACGGCCGTCGCTGAACCCCCTCTTGGCATCCGTACGCTGGATGACGACATGCGGGTCGTCGACCGGGGAGACCTCGGTGTCTGCCTGGCGGCGTCCGACGCCTCTGCCGCCACAACCGACCGCTCGTGGCGGCACATCCACGCCCACGGGCGGCCCGCCGCAGGCTCCCCTGAGCCCGACGGATACGCTGACCCACCGATGACCCCCCTCGTCATGGGCGTGCTCAACGTCACCCCCGACTCCTTCTCCGACGGGGGCCGCTTCCTCGACCACGCCGCCGCCGTCGAGCACGGGCTGGCCATGGCGGCCGAGGGCGCCGCCGTCATCGACGTGGGCGGCGAGTCGACCCGCCCGGGCGCCGAGCCGGTGGGCGAGGCCGAGGAGCTGCGCCGGGTCGTCCCCGTGGTCGAGGCCCTGGCCGCCCACGTCCGGGTCTCGATCGACACCACCAAGCGGGCGGTGGCCGCCGCCGCCGTGGCCGCAGGCGCCACCCTGGTCAACGACGTGTCGGCCTCCCTGCACACGACCGCGGCCGAGGCCGGGGTGGGCTGGGTGGCCATGCACATGAAGGGCACGCCCGCCACCATGCAGTCCCTCGCCCACTACGACGACGTGGTCGAGGAGGTCTGCGCCTTCCTGGCCGCGAAGGCCCGTCAAGCCCAAGACGCAGGCGTCACCGAGGTCTGGATCGACCCCGGCATCGGCTTCGCCAAGACGGCGGCCCACAACCTCAGCCTGCTGCGCCACCTCCGCCGCCTCACTGGGCTGGGCCTCCCCGTGCTCGTGGGGACCAGCCGCAAGAGCTTCCTCGGGCCGCTGGCCGACGGCGCCTCAACGGACGACCGGCTGGAGGGCTCTCTCGCCACCGCGGTGTGGGCGGCGGGCCACGGCGCGGCCATGGTCCGGGCCCACCACGTGCGGGCCACCGTCCAGGCCATGCGCCTGGTTGCCGGCCCGGCCGACCAGCCCAACCCCGCCGACCCCGCGAGCGCAGCCTGATGCGGCCCATGCGGGGCAAGTGGGCGGCGGGCATCGAGCCCCGCAACTTCGCCTGGATCGTGAAGGACAAGCTGGCCGTGAGCGAGCGGCCCGGCGGCTACGCCCGCAACCACCGCAAGGTGCGCCGCCAGGAGGAGATCATCTGGCTGCGGGAGCAGGGCTTCACCCGCGTCGTCTCGCTGCTCTCCTCCAACCACAACCTGCACGCCTACGACGAGCTGGGCATGCCGTGGTCGCACGTCCCCTTCGGCCAAGGCGAGGAGCTCCAGGACTCCCTCACCAAGCTCTACACGGGCCTGCGCCAGTGGATGGCCGACGGCGAGAAGCTCCTCGTCCATCAAGAGGAGCTGGGCGACCGGCTCATGGGGGTGGTGGCGGGCTACCTCCTCTGGACCAAGGTGCTCCAGTCCGGCCCCCAGGCCATCGCCGTCATCGAGCAGATCGTGCAGAAGCAGATGGGCCCGGCGGGCCGGGAGATCGTGGCCCTCGCCCCGTCCCTGTGACCGGGTCCCGGTGATCCAGCTTCGGGGCCTGCGGGCCACCGGCACCCACGGCGTGCTGCCCGAGGAGCAGGCCCGCCCCCAGCCCTTCGAAGTGGACCTGGACCTCGACGTCGACCTCGAGCCCGCGGCCGCGTCCGACGACCTGGCCGACACGGTCGACTACGGCAGCCTGGCCGAGGCGGTGGCCCGCGTGGTCAGCACCGAGCGGTACCACCTGCTGGAGCGGCTGGCCGCCCGCATCGCCGACACTGCACTGCAAGACCCCGGGGTCAACGCCGTCACCGTCACCGTCCGCAAGCTGCGCCCGCCCGTGCCCGTCCTGCTCGACACCGCGGGCGTGCAACTGCACCGCCACCGGTGACCCGGGCCTTCCTCGGACTGGGCTCCAACCTGGGGGACCGGGCCGCCTACCTCCAGGCCGCCATCGACGCCCTGCCCGACGTGGCGGCCGTCTCCGCCTTCCACGAGACCGACCCGGTGGGCGGCCCGCCCGGCCAGCGGCCCTACCTCAACGCAGTGGTCGAGCTCG
>DASYMT010000286.1:0-5952 GCA_036008925.1 Acidimicrobiales bacterium
CCCCGATGACGACGTGTGCGTCTCGTGGCTCCCGCTGTACCACGACATGGGCCTCATCGGGCTGTTGACCCTGCCCATGATCACCGGCACCGAGCTGGTGCTGGCCGCGCCGCAGGACTTCCTGGCCAACCCCATCCGCTGGATGGAGTGGCTGAGCGAGTTCGGCGGCACCGCCACCGCGGGCCCCAACTTCTCCTACGCACTGGCGGCCCGGGCCCTCAAGCGGGCGCCGCAGCTCGACCTGTCCCGCTGGCGCATCGCCCTCAACGGGGCCGAGCCGGTGAACCCGGCCACCGTCGACGCCTTCTGCGAGGCGGGGGCCCGCCACGGCTTCCGGGCCGGGGCGTCGTTCTGCGCCTTCGGCATGGCCGAGGTGGCCATCGCGGGCACCTTCCCCGAGCCCCTGTCGGGCATGCGCATAGACACGGTGGACCGGGGCGCGCTGGAGGGCGAGCGCTACGCGGCCCCGGTGGCGGCCGACAGCCCGCACGGCAAGTCGTTCGCCCTGCTGGGCCGACCGGTGCCGGGGCTGGAGATCCGGGTGTGCGACCCGGCCACAGGGTCGGTGCTGTCCGACCGCTCCGTGGGGGAGCTGGAGATCCGGGGCACGTCGGTCACCCCCGGCTACTACAAGCACCCCGACGCCACCGCCGAGTCGTTCCACGACGGCTGGCTGAAGACCGGCGACCTGGCCTACCTGGTCGAGGGCGAGCTGGTGGTCTGCGGCCGCATCAAGGACGTCATCATCGTGGGCGGCCGCAACGTCTTCCCCGAGGACGTGGAGCGGGCGGCCGAGGCGGTGGACGGCGTGCGCGCCGGCAACGTCATCGCCTTCGGCATCGAGAGCACGCGGGGCCGCGAGGGCGTGGTGGTGGTGGCCGAGACGAAGGCGGACGACACCGCCGGCGTGCGTACGGCCCTGGCCGAGCGGGTTCGGCTCACCGTGGGCGTGCCGCCCCGAGAGGTGGTGCTGGTGGCGCCGGGCAGCCTGCCCAAGACGTCGTCGGGCAAGCTCCAGCGCTCGCTGTGCAAGCGGCGCTATCTGGGCTCAGAGCTGCAACTGGCCTGAGGCCTGAAGCAGGGCCCGGACCCGGACCACCACCGACGCCGGGTCGGTCTGCCGGGACACGGCGAGGAGGAATGGCACCTCGCCGGTCTCGGGGTCGGCCGGCAGGTCTGCGGCCAGCTCGTCGAGGTCGAGGTCGTCCATGACGCCCTCCATGACAACGCCCGCCAGGGCGCCGGGCACGATGCGGTGGCGCGTCTGCTCGCCTGGGCCCGCCTGCTCGGCCGGGATGCCGGCTTCGTGCAGGGCCCAGGCCAAGTCCCATCGGCCCGACAGGCTGTCGCCGATGATGAGGATGGGTCGGGGTCTGGAATCCATCTCCGCCTCTATGACGGGCCGCATCCGCGGCGATGACGCGGGTCGGCCGTATCTTGGGGCAGGTGCGCGTGCTCGCCTGCGTGGCCCTGTCCTTGGGCCTGCTGGCCGCCTGCTCGGACGGCGGGCGGGAGAAGAAGGCGGCACCCGTCCCGTCGACCACCACGACCACCGCGCCCCCCGAGTTCAAGCTGGTGGTGGGCTCGGTAGACGTGCAGACGATGACGCCCGGGGCCGACAAGCTGCCCGACGACGTGCGGGCCCAGGTCACCGCCACCCTGAGCACCTACCTGGCCCAGGCCGTGGTGGCGCCGCTTCAGACGGGCGTGGCCGCGGTCGGGCTCGACGCCGTGTTCACGCCCGTCGCCCTGGCCCGGCTGGCGGCGGGGACGCCGGACCGGGCCGCGCTGGTGGAGGAGCCGCCCGCGGCGGCGGGCACGGTCGCCCCCGACAAGGAGGACGTGTCGCTCACCGTGCTGATCGGGCAGGCGGGCGAGACGGCGGTGGTGTCGGCCACGCTCGACCTGGCCGTGGTGCTCACCACCTCGACCGGCCGCATCCGCATCGGCCGCACCGGCGAGGTGCTGCTCGTCCCCATGCCCGGGGGCTGGCGCATCGACGGCTACGACGTGGCGGCCAAGCGGGACACGCTCCCCCCGCCGCCCGCGCCGACCACGACCACGGGGAAGAAGACGTGAGGCGCAGGCTGGCCGCGGCGGCGCTCTTGTGCGGCGTGGCGTTGTCGGGCGGGGGCCTCGCCCTGGCCCAGGGGGAGCCGGTGGTGGAGGTGCACAAGGTCGACGAGGGCCACTTCTCGCCCAAGCCCGACCAGCCCGTGTTCATCCTGGCCCTGGGCATCGACGGACGGGCCGGGATCGACTCGGACCGGGCCGACGCCATCCACCTGATCGGCGTCAACGCGGCGGCCGGGTCGGCCACGATCCTCGACATCCCCCGGGACACGTACGTGGCCATCCCCGGACACGGCCGCAGCAAGATCAACGACGCCTACACGTTCGGCGGGCCCCAGTTGCAGGCCCAGACGGTGGAGGCCTTGACCGGGGTGCGCGTCCGGTTCGTGGTCACCACCACGTTCGCGGGCTTCCCCCGCATGGTCGACGAGCTCGGCGGGTTCGCGGTGGGTGTGCCGTACCCGATGCACGACCGGTTCTCGGGGGCCAACTTCGACCCCGGCATCCGGCACATGAACGGGGCCGAGGCCTTCGCCTTCGCCCGGGACCGGCACGATGTCCCCGAAGGCGACGTCGGCCGCACGTTCAACCAGGGCTCGCTGATCATCGCCGCGCTGTCGAAGCTGCGGGGCGACGGGGCCGCGGGCAGCCCGGCCAAGACCCTCAAGCTGCTGGCCGTGCTCGGACGCCACACCCGCTTCACCGGGGCGGGCATCACCGACCTGTACAACTTGGGCCGGCTGGGGCTGTCGATCGACCCGGCGCGCGTGCGCAACGTGGCCGTGCCGTCGACCGTGGGCATGGCGGGCAGCGCGTCGGTGGTGTTCACCGCGCCGGGGGCGGGCCCGCTGTTCGCCGACTTCCGCGACGACGCCGTGCTGCAGGCGCACTAGCGCGGGGGCGTTGACCGCGCTCACGTCGGTATGCCGACGTGAGCGCGACCAGACGCCTCTGGGCCCGGGCGGTCAGGCGGCCGACAGCTCCTTCACGATCGGCTCCCACAGGTCGGGGGCGGCCGAGTAGGGGGCGTAGAAGCTGAGCCGGTCCACCACGTCGCCGAAGCGGGCCAACAGGGCCTGCGGCACGTCGGCCGGGTCGGCCACGATGGCGAACGCCTCCAGGATCTCGTCGGTGATGAGCCGCCCCATCTCCTCCCACTGCCCCTGCTTGGAGAGGCTGTTCAACTCGGTCTGGAGGTCGCCCCACCCGTGCAGCTCCAGCACGCTGCGGTAGTTGGGCGTGGAGCCGTAGAAGGCGATCTGCTGGCGCACGGACGCGGCCGCCTTCTCGGTCTCCTCGTCGGTCCGGCCGGTGACGATGAAGGCGGGCAGCGACAGCTCGAACTGCGAGCGGGTCTTGCCCCCCTTGGCGTAGCCCCGCTCCAGGGCGGGGACGGTGACCTCGCGGAGATAGCGCTCGGTGGTGAAGCCGTGCACGAGCATGCCGTCGGCCGCCTCGCCCGCCGCCTCGGTCATCTTCTCGCCCACCGCGGCCAGGAAGACCTTGGGCACGCCGTACTCGCTGGGCCCCGGGTTGAAGAACGGGGTCATGAGGGTGTGGCTGTAGAACTCGCCCCGGAAGTCGAGCTTGGTGCCGTTCATCCAGCAGTCCCACACGGCCCGCATGGCCAGGATGAACTCGCGCATGCGGGCGGCCGGGTGCGACCACGGCATGCTGAAGCGCTTCTCGATGTGGGGCTTGATCTGGCTGCCCAGGCCGAGCAGGAAGCGGCCGTGGGAGAAGCGCTGGAGGTCGTAGGCGGTGACGGCCAGCGTCATGGGACTGCGGGCGAAGGCCACCGCGATCCCGGTGCCCAGCTCCAGCCGGTCGGTGTGCTCGGCCGCCAGCAGCAGCGGGAGGAACGGGTCGTGGCTGGTCTCGGCCGACCACACCCCCGCGTACCCCGCCTCCTCGGCCCGTCGGGCCTCCTCGGGCGCCTGCTGGAGATTGAACCCGATGCCTCCGTCGACCTTCATGGCGGCGACGTTAGCCCTCGACCACGATGCCGGGACGGTGGGCCGCCAGCTTCGTGGTCACGACTCGCCGTCGCCCGCGGAGTCGTCGCCGGAGGAGAACAGGTAGCGCTGGAGTTCGGCCGCGATCTCGTCCCCGGTCGGGATGGGGCCGCCCATCTGCCACCCGGCCTCGTCCTCCTGCTGCTCGAGCTGGGCGACCATGGCCCGGTGCTCGTCGCTGTTGGCGATGAGGGCGTCGATGCGGGTGGTGGCCATGGCCGCCGCGCCTTGGAGGTCGTCGCTGCGCACGGCGACGCCCGCGATGTCGCGCAGGCCGTCGAGCAGGCAGGCGCTGGCCGCCGGATAGGGCATGCCCGACACGTAGTGCGGCACCCGGGCCCAGAGCCCGACGGCCGGGATTCCCGCGGCGGCGAAGGCCGCTTCCAGGGCGGCGTGGATGCCCGCGGGGACGTCGAGGGCGCCGGGCAGGAAGCCCACCTTGGCCGCCAGGTCCTCGGTGGTGGCCGTGCTGGCCAGCCGCACGGGCCGGGTGTGGGCGGCCGGGCCGGGGAAGGCGCCCAGGGCCACCACCAGCCGGGTGCCGAAGCGCTGGGCCAGCCCCACCACGTCGGCCGTGAAGCGGTGCCAGCGCATGTCGGGCTCGGGGCCGGCCAGGACGAGCACGTCGTGGCCCTCGCGGTCGACGCCGTGGCGGAGCTGGATCTCGGGCCAGGTGAGGCCGGTGTTCATGCCGTCCCGGATGCGCACCACAGGGCGACGGGCCCGGTGGTCGACCAGCTCGTCGGCATCGAAGGAGGCGACCACCTCGGTATGGACCTGTTCGAGCAGGGCGGCGAGGGCGGTGGCCGCGCCCAGGCCCGCGTCGATCCAGCCGTCCATGGCCAGCACCAGCACGGGGCTGTCGGCCTGCGGCTCGGACAGCAGTTCGTACAGAGGCACTACAAACGACCCGCGGCTTCCTTCGAGGCCTCGGCCAGAAGCTGGACCTGCTGGGCGAACAGCTCGTAGCCGGAGCGGTCACCGCCGCCCGCGCCGCCCGCGTAGCGCGAGTAGACGCCTTCGAGGATGCAGGCCAGCTTCCAGTAGCCGAAGGCGATGTAGAAGTCGATCTCTGACAGGTCCCGGCCGCTGCGCGCCGCATAGCGGGCCTTCATCTCGTCGCGGGTGGGGAAGCCCGCGATGGTGGTGGGCGCCGCACCCAGGGCGGTGTGCTGGTCGCCGGGCTCGGCCCAGTAGACCATCAGCAGGCCCACGTCGGCGAGGGGGTCGCCAAGGGTGCAGATCTCCCAGTCGAGCACGGCCGACACCCGCCCGTCGTCGTCCAGCATGGTGTTGTCGAGCCGGTAGTCGCCGTGGACGATGGCGGCCTGGCCCTGCTCGGGGATGCGGGACGACAAGAAGGCGTGCATCTCGTCGACGAGGGGGACGCGGCGGTCCTGCAAGGCGGCCGACTGCTGGAACTGGCCGTACCAGCGCTTGAGCTGTCGCTCGATATAGCCCTCCTTGCGGCCCAACTCGCCTAAGCCGACGGCGTCGACGTCGACTGCGTGGATGTCGGCCAGGACGTCGGCCAGGTGCTCCCCGGCCCGGCGCCGCCCGGCCTCGTCGAGCACCTTCTCGGCCGTGTTGGCGTCCCGCAGGACGTGGCCGTCGACGTAGCCCATCACGTAGAAGGGGGCGCCGTTGACGGCGGGGTCGTCGGTGAAGCCGATGCTGGGGGCCACGGGGACGGGCGTGTCCTGGAGGGCGGAGATGATGCGGTACTCCCGGCCCATGTCGTGGGCGGTGGGCAGGACGTGGCTGACCGGCGGGCGGCGCAGGGCGTAGGTGTTGGGCGTGGGCGCGCTGTCGGTGACCTTGAACGTGAGGTTGGAGCGGCCCCCTGCGATGAGCTCGAAGGCCA
>DASYMT010000287.1:0-9164 GCA_036008925.1 Acidimicrobiales bacterium
GCCTGCGAAGTCGAGCGCCCCCCGCTTGAAGAGCCAGCCGGTGGGGCTGAACACCCAGTGGGCGACGGGCGAGTAGACGAGCAGGGACCACAGCCCGAGGAACACGACGTAGGCCCGGAACTTCAGGCGGTCGGCCGTGGCCCCGGTGAACAACGCCGGGGTGATGACGGCGAACATCATCTGATAGGCGACGAAGGCCAGGACGGGCACGCTCAGGGCGAAGTCCTTCACGTAGCCGGGCAGCGCGGCATCCGCCTGCGCCAGGTCTTTGAGCCCGACGAAGTCGAAGTTGCCGATCCACCCCCCGCCGTCGCCGAACGCCAGGGAGAACCCGACGAGCACCCAGAGGATGCTCACCAGTCCCATGGCGAAGAAGTTCTGCATCAACATGCCGAGCACGTTCTTCGAGCGGACCATGCCGCCGTAGAAAAACGCCAACCCGGGGGTCATGAAGAGCACCAGTGCCGCCGAGACGAGCACCCATGCCGTATTGCCGGTGTCCATCGCCCTCCTTTCGAGTTGCGACACTCTGCCGTGTCGATGTTTCCCATCTGGTTCTCATGTGTTTCGCCAACATGAACTGAGGCTTACTCGCCAACGGTGTTCCCCCAGGGGCGGGCCGACTGGGCGGGCCGGGGCGGGGGCCGGGCAAGGCGGCGGGCGGGGCGGGGTCAGGCGAGGGTTTCGGCCGCTTTGCGGGCGGCGACGAGGACCGGGTCCCACACGGGCGAGAAGGGCGGGGCGTACGAAAGGTCGAGCGCGGTCATCTCCTCCACCGTCATGCCCATCGTGAGGGCCACCGCCAGCACGTCGATGCGCTTGGCCGCGCCCTCCTTGCCCACGATCTGCCCGCCCAGCAGCCGGCCCGAGCGCTTCTCCACCACCAGCTTCACCACGATGCGCGCCGCCCCCGGGAAGTAGCCCGCCCGCGTGGTGCTCTCGATCCTGACCGCCGCGAACTCGAACCCGGCCGCCCGGGCCTCGTCCTCGCTGAGGCCCGTGCGGGCCACCTCGGTGTTGCACAGCTTGGTGACGGCGGTGCCCAGCACGCCGGGGAAGGTCGCATACCCCCCGCCGATGTTGACCCCCGCCACCCGAGCCTGCTTGTTGGCGACCGTCCCCAAGGCAACGTGCACCCCGGTTCGGGAGATCAGGTGGAACGACTCGCAGCAGTCCCCCGCGGCCCACACCCCCTCGGCCGACGTGCGCTGGCGCAGGTCCACCTTGAGCGCGTCCTTGGCTCCCAGCGCCAGACCAGCCGCCCCGGCCAGCCCCGAGTTCGGCACCACCCCCAGCCCCAGCACCACCAGGTCGGCCTCCACGTCGCCGCCGTTGTCGGTCAGCACCCGGCGCCCGTCGAATCCCAGCACGCCCGTCCCGCAGCGCACCTCGATCCCCTCGTCCCGCATGGCCTGGCTCACCAGCGCGCCCATGTCCGCATCCAGCGTGTTCATCACCTCGGGCGTGCGGCTCACCACCGTCACCGAAGGACAGCCCCGGTGCAGGAAGGCCTCGGCGATCTCCAGCCCGATGTAGCCCGCCCCCACCACGACCACCGACTTGATCGAGCCCTTCGACGCGTCGTCCAACAGGTCGGCCGCGTCCTCCAGCGTCTGCACACCGTGCACGTGGGCGTCGTCCATGCCGGGCAGGTCGGGCCGCAGCGGCCGCGCGCCCAGGCCCAGGTGCAGCACGTCGAACCCCAGCCGGTACGTGCGCTCGGACGAGTGGTCCCGCACCTCCACCTCCCGCCGGTCGAGGTCCAGGCCGACGGCCTCGTGCCGCACCCGCACGTCGATGTCGGACTGGCGCCGGTGCTCCTCGGGCGAGCGCACCACCAGGTCGTCGAACGCCACCTCGCCGCCCACCACATACGGGATCCCGCAGGCCGAGTAGCTCGTCCACCGGCCCTTCTCCAGGGCCACGATCTCCAGGTCGGGACGGCCCCGCCGAGCCTGGGTGGCGGCGGCCATGCCTCCCGCGTCGCCGCCCACCACGACCAGGCGTTCAGCCATGGCATGGGACAATAGAGCCATGCCCGTGCGCGCCGACTGCCGTCACTACGCCGAGCGCACCGCGCTGTCCAACCAGGAGAAGATCCAGCGCTGCCGCCTCGACGTGGCCGACCTCGACCCCTTCGCCTGCCCGGAGGGCTGCCTCTTCTTCGAAGAGCGCAAGATCTCCGACGCGGGCTGGACGGTCGAGCGCCGCCGGGACAGCTAAGCGAGCAGCTCGCCCAGCCTGCTGAAGAACTGCGACCGAGGCAGCACCAGGTCGCACCCCGCGGCCGACGCCGCGGCCAACAGCTCCCGGTCCACGTGGCTGCCGAACCCGATCGTCCGGGCCGACAGGCCGGCAAGCGCGTCCACCACGCCGGGCCGGCTCAAGTCCACCACCACCAGGTCGGCACCAGCCGACGCCGCCGCCAACCCGGCCGCCGACCCCACGAACACCACGCCGGGCGACGCGGCCGAGACCTTGGACCGGTCCATCAAGTCGGGCACCAGGGCGACGACCCTCACGAGTGGTCCCGCTTGTGCTTCCAGGCCGTCTCCACACCCCACATGAGGGCGAGGTCGACCAGCGCCGGGTCCACGTCGGCCCACGAGGCGGGCGTGAGGTCGTAGACGTCGTCGGGGAAGCGCTCGACCGAGAACGCGTCCCGCTCCACCGGCTGCGCCCCCGCCGACCGCAGGACGGCAGCCGGCACGGCCACCGCGTCGCGCATCACCGACAACGGCGTCGTCTCCACTGCACGCAATCGAGCGGCCACGCCCGGGGCGGCGTCCTCCCCCGCGGCCCGGGCCCGCCCCAGAACAGCAGCGTCGTCCGTGAACCGGGCCACGCACCCCACCACCCACCCGGGCAGCAGCCGCTCCACCGCCGCGGCCAGGGCGTCAGCCGCCGATGACACGGGACGCGGCCCGCAGCAGGGCGGGCGGGATCTGGGTCACCTCGCACGACGCCCGCAGCTCGTCCTCCACCACATCGACCTTGGACACCGGGCAGTTCAGCAGCCGGGTCTGGGGGAACGGCACGGTGACGGCCGCCGCGCCCTGGAACTCGAGCCGCACGTTCCCGCCGCCCGCGGCCACCGGCTTGGCCGTCAGGTGGCGGCCCGCCACCGTCACGGTGACGACCCCGCTCGACACCCGCACCGGATAGCGCACGACCTTCTCCAGCTCGGCCGCCCGCAGGCCCACCGTGATCACGCCCTTGCGGATGCTGGTGATCTCGGCCTTGCCGGTGACGAGCTTGGCCTTGTCGAGGTGCACGTCGGCCAAGGCGATCGAGAGGGTGGAGAAGCGCACCTGCCTGCCGTCCACGTCCTTCATGGACAACGTGATGTCGCCCGCGTTGCCGCTCAACAGCAGCTTGCCCAGGAACGGGAACGACTTGATGTCGGCCGACGCGCGGGCGTCGGCCCCCGCCTCCAGCCTGGCCTTCTTCTCGATCTGCGACTCGGCCATGGCCTTGGCCGCCGAGTCCAGCCCGACGAGCGCGGCGAGCACCGCTCCCAACACGATCCACTTGCGCACAGGCGTCTCAGCCCTCGACCACGTCGCCCAGGCGGTCCACCTGCACGCCGAGGTCTCCGAGCCAGGCGATGGCCCGGTCCACGTCCTCGGCCGAGCCGTCGAGCTCGCAGATGATCCACCCGACGTGCTCCTCCACGTTGGCCCGCCGGATGTTGGGGAGCACGTCGAACTCCCGGACCATGCGGGCGATCACCGGCTCGCGGATCAGCTCCTCGGGAAAGGTCAGCTTCACCCGGACGTCGTTCATCGTGCCCCCAGCGCTTGGTTGAGATTGCCGGACCGGAAACCTTCGAGGTCGAGGGTGACGTACTGGTACCCCGCCCCCTTCACCGCCGCGACCACGTCGGACCGCAGGGAGACGGCCCGCTCCACCTCGGAGGGGTCGAGCTCGATGCGGGCCAACTCGCCGTAGTGCCGCACCCGCAACTGTCGGAAGCCCAACGCCTTCAAGGCCGACTCGGCCTGGGCCACCGACGACAGCACGCCGAACGTCACCGCCGTCCCGTACGGCACCCGCGAGGCCAGGCAGGCGGCCGCGGGCTTGTCCCATGTGCGCAGCCCCAGCTCCTGCGACGCGGCCCGCACATCGGCCTTGGTGAAGCCCGCGTCGACCAGCGGGAACGCCGCGCCCCGCTCGGCCGCGGCCCGCTGCCCGGGCCGGTGGTCGCCCAGGTCGTCCACGTTCACACCCAGCAGCACCGTCCCCTCGAACGGCGCCAGCGCGTCCATGAGCGAGGTCTTGCAGTGGTAGCAGCGCTCGCCGTCGTTGGCGCTGTACGCGGGGTCGGCCAGCTCGTCGGTCTCCACCGCCAGCCACCGCAGGCCCCACTCGCGCGCCAAGGCCTCGCAGTCGGCCCGCTCCTCGGGGGCCAGGGAGGGCGACACCGCCGTCACCGCCAACGCGTGCGACGGGCCGAGCACGTCGTTGGCCATCCACGCCAGGAAGGCCGAGTCGGCGCCCCCGCTGAAAGCGACCACCACCGACTCGTGGGCGCGCAGGCCCTTTCGAAGGAGTCCGAGGTCAGGCATCGACGATCTCGGTGTCGACTATCTCGATGCGGATGCGCTTGTTGCCCTTGCCTTTGGACTCGGTCTTGACCACCTTGATGCGGCCCACTTCGTCGGTGCTGCGCACATGGGTGCCGCCGTCGGCCTGCTTGTCCAGGCCCACGATGTCGACCACCCGGACCTCTTTGACCGATTCCGGGATCATGTTGACCTTGGTGCGGATGAGGTCCTCGTCCTCCACGGCCACGTCCCGGGGCAGGAAGGCGACCTCGATGGGCAGGGCCGCGGCCAGCTCCTCGTTCACCCGGCGCTCGACCGTCGGACCGAAGCCCTCGGGCAGCGGGTCGAACTCGAAGTCCATACGGGCGGCCAGCGGCTCCATGTTCCCGCCCGTGACCGCCGTGCCCCATTCGTTCCAGATGACCCCGCAGAGGACGTGCAGGGCGGTATGGGTGCGCATCAAGGCGTGGCGACGGTCCCAGTCGATCTCACACTGCACGGTGGCGCCCGGCGCAGGCGGGGCGCCCTCGACCCGGTGCCAGACGTCGTCGCCCTCCTTGCGCACCTCGACCACGGCGGCGTCGCCCAGCCTGCCGGTGTCGTGGGGCTGGCCCCCGCCGGTTGGGTAGAAGGCAGTGCGGTCCAAGGCCACCCGGTCGCCGTCGACGGCGGTCACGGTGGCGGTAAAGGAGCGCAAGTATGCGTCGCGGAGGTAGAGGAGTTCGGTCACAGTGCCTCCTGATTCTGCCTGACTTTGCGTATGCTGCCGCCAACTTCGGCGAGAACAGGGGGAAGTGCAGATGAACCGATCGAGGTTCCGCTTCACGGCATTCACGGCGGTGCTCCTGATGGTGGCCTTGGCCTTGGCGGGCTGCGGCAAGGACAAGAGCCCCAGCACCAGCGCCGGTGGCGCCAAGACCACGGTGACGATCGCCTACGTCGGCCCGCTGACGGGCGACGCGGCCAACCTGGGCATCAACATCCGCGACGGGGCCAAGACGGCCATCGACGCGTACAACAAGTCCGGCGGCAAGTACACCGTCGTCCTGAAGGAGTTCGACACCAAGGGCGATCCGGCCGAGGCCACCACGGTAAAGGACCAGTACATCAACGACTCGTCGATCATCGGCCTCGTCGGCCCCGCCTTCTCGGGGGAGACCAAGGCCGTCATCCCCGCCCTGCAAGAAGCAGGCCTGGTGATGGTCAGCGCCTCGGCCACCAACAAGGCCCTGCCTGACATCGTGCCCAACTCCACCGTGTTCCACCGGGTCATCGCCGACGACACGTTCCAGGGCCAGGGCATCGGCGAGTACATCGCAGGCAAGCTCAGCCCCAAGAGCATCGTGGTCGTGGACGACAACAGCGAGTACGGCAAGGGCCTGGCCGACGACACCACCAAGGCCATCACGGCCAAGGGGGGCAAGGTCGCCAAGCGGGTCACCCTCGACCCCAAGGCCGCCGACTTCTCGGCTGCGGTGAACGACGCCAAGTCGGCCAGCCCCGACGTGGTGATGTACGCGGGCTACTACCAGGAGGCGGGCCGGCTCAAGAAGCAGCTCACCGACGCCGGTGTGAAGGCCACGTTCATCTCGGGTGACGGCTCGCTCGACCCCGGCTTCGTGACCTCGGCGGGCGCGGCGGCCGAGGGCGCACTGCTCTCGTGCCCCTGCAACCTGGCCAACGACGCCTCGACGGGCAAGCTGGGCGACTTCTACAACGCCTACAAGACCCTGAACGGCAAGGAGCCGGGCACGTACTCGCCCGAGGCCTACGACGTGGCCCAGATCTACATCAAGGGCATCACCGCCGGGAACACCACCCGGGCCAAGCTCTTGAACTTCGTGGAGAAGGACCTCGGCACCTACGAGGGCATCTCCAAGACCATCGAGTTCCAGGACAACGGCAACATCAAGACCCCGAGCCTGTTCGTGTTCGAGGTCAAGGGCGGCAAGATCGTCGCCAAGTCCTGACAGAAGGGTCCATTCGACGGGAGAGCAGGGGGCGCCGACAGGCGCCCCCTGTCCTGTTGCAAGGAGGCTCGCATCAACTTCTGCCTGCACTGCCTGCAAGACCAGTTCTGGCCCCAGACGGTTGACGGTCTCACCCTCGGCGCCGTCTACGCCCTGATCGCCCTGGGCTACACGCTCGTCTACGGCGTGCTGCGGCTGATCAACTTCGCCCACTCCGAGATCTTCATGATCGGGACGTTCGCCAGCCTCTTCACCATGCACGCCATGGGAATCGAGCCGTCCGACCCGACCAAGACCGGCATCGTCCTCGTGGTCGTGCTGGTGGTGTCGATCGGGGCGTCGATGCTGGCGTCGGGGGCGGCCGCGGTGATCATGGAACGTGTCGCCTACAGACCTTTGCGGCGGAGGAACGCGCCCCGGCTGTCCGCCCTCATCACCGCCATCGGCATCTCGCTGTTCCTCCAGGAGCTGTTCGCCGTGCGCTACGGCCGCAACCAGCTCGGTTTTCCCCGGGTCATGGGCAAGCACCAAGTGCTGGGCTTCGGCGGGGCCAACGTGCGCAACGACAAGATCCTCGTCTTCCTGGCCGCCATCGGGCTGATGATCGCCCTGGAGCGCTTCGTGGCCCGCTCCCGACTGGGCCGGGGCATCCGGGCCACCGCCCAGGACGCGGAGACGGCCGCGCTGATGGGCGTCAACATCGACAAGGTGGTGGTCCTCACCTTCCTGCTCGGCGGCCTGCTGGCGGGCGCCGCGGGCGCGCTGTTCGGCGTGTTCTTCGAATACGCCAAGTACAACATCGGCTTCCTCCCCGGCATCAAGGCGTTCACCGCGGCCGTGCTCGGCGGCATCGGCAACATCCGGGGGGCGCTGTTGGGCGGGCTGCTGCTCGGGGTCCTCGAGAACTGGGGCTCTGCCGTGCTCGGCGGCGAGTGGAAGGACGTCTTCGCCTTCGCCGTGCTCGTGTTGGTGCTGATGTTCCGGCCCACCGGCCTGCTGGGGGAGAGCCTCGGGAAGGCCCGGGCATGACCGCGGTGCGGGCTGTGCGCCGGGCCCTGCTGTCGCCGGTCGAGCTGGTCGGGGCGTGGTGGGCCAAGCAGTCGCCGTTGGTCAAAGGCGTGGTGTGCGTGCTGCTGCTGGCCTTCGCCATCTGGTACCCGCGCACCATCGAGCTCAAGTGGCAGAGCGTGCTGTTCTTCCCGGTCGGCCTCTACATCCTGTTGGCCCTGGGCCTGAACATCGTGGTGGGCCAGGCGGGCCTGCTCGACCTGGGCTACGTGGCCTTCTACGCGGTGGGCGCCTACTCGGCGGCCAAGCTCACCACGACCGCGCACTGGAACGTGTGGGCCGCGCTGCCCGCGGCCATCGCCATCGCCATGATCGCGGGCGTGCTGCTGGGCGGCCCAACCCTGCGGCTGCGGGGCGACTACCTGGCCATCGTGACCCTGGGCTTCGGGGAGATCGTGCGCATCGTGGCCCAGAACACCGAGTCGCTGGGCGCCACCCGGGGCATCACCGGCATCCCCCACCCGTCGTCGGTGGCCGGAGCGAAGTTCAGGTTCGACCCATTGCCGTACTACTACCTGGTGCTGGCCGCCATCGTGCTGGCCATCGTCATGGTGGTCAGGCTCAACCGCTCACGCGTGGGCCGCGGGTGGGTGGCCATCCGGGAGGACGAGGACGCGGCCGAGGTCATGGGCGTGCCCACCTTCAAGCTCAAGCTGTGGGCCTTCGCGGTGGGCGCCTCGACGGGCGGGCTGGCGGGCTGGATCTACGCCAGCAAGGTGAGCTTCATCAGCCCCGACAACTTCCCGTTCTTCTTCTCGGTGCTCATCCTGGCCGCGGTGGTGCTGGGCGGCATGGGCTCGGTGCCGGGCGTGATCGCGGGCGGCTTCCTCATCGGCTTCATCCCCGAGTACCTGCGCAACGTGCCCGCGGGCAAGAGCGTCCTGCGGGTGCTGAACTCGGTGACCGGCGGCCACGCGGGCGACATCAACGAGTACCGCCAGCTCCTCTTCGGCCTGGCCCTGGTGCTGGTGATGGTGTTCCGGCCCCAGGGCCTGCTGCCCAGCAGGCGGCGGGCGGCCGAGTTGGCCGACGCCACCGGGCCCGAGGGCCTTGGCGCGGTGGTGGTCGAGGCCTTCGAGCCCGTCGAGGGATCGGAGGGGCTCGAGGAAGGGTTCGAGGACGGGCCTGCGGCCGAGCAGGCACCGGTTCCGGCGACCGGCACCGACGAGGGCGCGCACCGGCCCATCGTCCCCGAGGCCCCGGGGCGGGCGGTGCTGGAGTTGGACCAGGTGTCGATGACCTTCGGCGGCGTGCACGCCATGCAGGACGTGTCGCTCACCGTGCACGACGGCGAGGTGTTCGGGATCATCGGGCCCAACGGGGCGGGCAAGACCACGCTGTTCAACTGCGTGACCGGCGTGTTCCGGCCCACCGCGGGCGCCATCCGGCTGGACGGCAAGCCCATCGTGGGCAAGCCGCCCCACCTCATCTGCCGGGCCGGGGTGGCCCGCACCTTCCAGAACATCCGGCTGTTCCCCGACATGTCGGCCCTGGAGAACGTGTTGGTGGGGACCGACGCGGACCACCGCACGTCGGTGCCGGGCGCTCTGATCGGCACCCCCCGGCACTATCGGGAGGA
>DASYMT010000288.1:0-7308 GCA_036008925.1 Acidimicrobiales bacterium
CGTCGCCGCCGCGGCGGCCGAGGGCGACGGGCTGGCTCAGGACCTGCTGGCCGAGGCCGGGCGCCGGTTGGGCACGGCCGCGTCGTGGCTGATCAACCTGCTCAACCCCGAGGTGCTGGTGGTGGCGGGCGGACTGGCCGAGGCGGGCGAGGGGCTGCTCGGGCCGCTGCGCCAGACGGTGGAGGAGCACACGCTGCCCCAGTCCGCGGCCGGGGTGGAGATCAAGGCGTCGGCGCTGGGCCAGGACGCCGAGGTGCGGGGCGCGGTGCTGCTCGCCCTCCAGTCGTCGGAGACCTACTGCCGAGTGGTCTTCCAGGGCTGACGCCCTTTGCCGGTTTGGCACCCGGCCAATGAAGGCGGGCCGCTATTCGACGACGACGGGGTTGGTGAGGACGCCGACGCCCTCGATGTCGATGTCGACCGTGTCCCCGTTGAGGAGGAACACCGGGGGCGTGCGGGCGAAGCCGACGCCGAAGGGAGTGCCGGTGGCGATCACGTCGCCCGGCTCGAGGGTCATGAACCGCGACAGGTAGCTGATGATGGCGGCCACGCCGAAGATCATCTCGCCCGTGGTCGAGTCCTGGAGGGTCTGGCCGTTGACCCGGCACGAGATGCGCAGGGCCTGGGGGTCGGGGACCTCGTCGGCTGTCACGATCCACGGGCCGAGGGGGCAGAACGTGTCGAACGACTTGCCCCGGGTCCACTGCCCGTCGGAGAACTGGGCGTCCCGGGCCGACACGTCGTTGCAGGCGGTGTAGCCGAACACGTAGTCGAGGGCGTCGGCCTCGCTGACCCGCCGAGCCCGTCGCCCGATGACCACGGCCAGCTCGGCTTCGTAGTCGACCTGGTCGGTGTCGTCCTTGGCGTAACGGATCGCCTGGCCCGGGCCGACGATGCTGTTCGGCGTCTTGACGAAGACGATGGGCGCGGCGGGCGGCTCCAGGCCGGACTCCCGGGCGTGGTCGGCATAGTTCAAGCCGATGGCCAGCAGCTTGGACGGAGCCGTGACCGGCGCCTTGAGGGTGAACGAGTCGAGCGGGGCGGGGTCGCCCACGGCGGGCGCGGCCGTCAGGTCGACGCCCGCGGCCAGCGCGTCGCGCAGCGCGTCGCGGCCGAGGCCGCCGGGGGCCTCGATGACCGGGGTGGCGGTGTCGCCCTCGATGCGGGCGATGAACGTCGACTCTCCTGCCGCGACTCGGGCGATGCGCACTGCGACTCCTTGGGCTGAGAACGCCTCGTGGCGTTGGCATACGTGCGGCGGGGCGGGGGGATGCCGACGCTCGGCCCTCGGCCGAGGTCTGCTTGGTCGCCCGCCTCGCACAACTTGAGCACATCACCGCCCGGCGCGTCGTGCCCTGGAGGTCAGTCCCCGTTGAGCAGCAGCTCGGCCGCCCGGCGGGCCAGGCCCGCGGGGGCGGTGTCGCCCCGTTGCCGGGCCGCGGTCACCTGGGCCCCGTCGACCAGGAGCATCCACGCATCGGTCACCTCGTCGGGGTCCTCCAGCCCCGCCTCTTCGGCCAGCCCTCGCAGGTAGTCCCGGCAGGCGGCCTTCTGGGTGACGGCCACCTCCAGCACGGCATCCGCCTCGCCCGCCACCTCGGCCACCGCGTTGACCGCCGCGCACCCGTGGTAGTCCGGGTCGGCGAACAGGTCGGCCAAGACGTCGAAGACGGCGAGCAGGCGGTCCTCGGCCGTGTCGGCCCGGGCGGCGACCTCGTCGCGCAGCCAGGCCAGCCAGGCCTCCTGGCGCCGGGCCAGGTAGGCCGCCACCAGCGCGGCCTTGGACGGGAAGTACCGGTAGAAGGTGGCCTTGGCCACGCCGGAGCGGGCGATCAGCAGGTCCACGCCCACGGCCCGGATGCCCTTTTCGTAGAACAGGACGAAGGCCTCGGCCAGCAGTCGCTCGGCCGGCCCGGGACGGGGTTCGCCCGGTTGCCGCCCGAGGGCGCGGATGCGCTCCTCGGGTCGGCCAGGCATCTCGTCAGTCAAGTCTCATTGTGTAAAGGCGTCCATTCGAACACGATCCTTACACCAGCAGCCTCCCTCGTCTGCCTCCCCCCGCTGCCTTCCCCGTCCCCTCACACGAACGGTTGGTGCAGCGTGGCGGCCGTCTAGGCCGGGGTGGACAGGTGGGACAGGTGGGATAGATAGGACAGCTCGGCCAGCAGCCGGGGGCCGGGCACCATCTTGTCGACGCAGGCGGTGGCCCCGGCCGCCTCGGCCGCCCTGATCACCGACTCGGAGACGAGGCCTGACAGCACCACGATGTGCGATGCGGGCGACGCTGCCCGCACCAGGGGGAGGACGTCGAGCCCGTCCATGTCCGGGAGCGACAGGTCGAGCAGCACGACGTCGGGCTGGCAGGCGGCCGCCACCTCGACCCCCTTGGCGCCGCAGTCGGCCTCGCCCACCACCTCGAAGCCGCCGTGGCCGTGGAGCAGGTTGCGGACCAGGGCCCGCTCGCTGCCCGAGTCGTCGATGAGCACGACCCGCCGGCACGGGGCCGGCGGATCGGCCGCTCGGGCCGCCGCGCCCGCAGTGTCGTTCACCAGCATCCCGTCGGCCTGTGAGCCGGTCGGGAGGGCGGCGCCCGCCAGCATCCGGCCCATCTCTTCGGCGGGCAAGGCCCGTGACCACAAGAAGCCCTGGCCCATGTCGCAGCCCATGTCCCGCAGGATCTGGCGCTGCTCGGGGCGCTCCACCCCCTCGGCCAGGGCCTTGAGGCCCAAGGCGTGGGCCAGGTCGATGATGGCCCGGACGATGGTGGTGTCCTCATCGTTGCGGCCGAGGCCGGAGACGAAGAAGCGGTCGAGCTTCAGCGTGTCGACCGGGAAGCGGCGCAGGTAGAGGAGTGAGGAGTAGCCGGTGCCGAAGTCGTCCACGGCCATGTGCACGCCCAACGCGTGCAGGCGCTTGAGCGCGGCCCCGGCCCGCTCCTCCATGAGGATGCTCTCGGTGATCTCCAGGCACAGCCGGGTGGGGTCGAGGCCGGTCTCGGCCAGGATGGCCGCAACCGTCTCCACGAGGTCGGCCCGCCCCAGTTGCCGGCCGGACAGGTTCACGGCCATCACCAGGTCGGCCGCCGCTCCGCCCCGCTTCGACCACTCGGCCGACTGGGTGCAGGCGGTGCGCAGGACCCACAGCCCCAACGGGATGATGAGGCCCGTCTCCTCGGCCACCGGGATGAAGTCGAGGGGCGGAATGATCCCGCGCTCCGGGTGCTCCCAGCGCACCAGCGCCTCCACGCCCGTGATGCGGTTGGCCTCCAGGTCGATCACCGGCTGGTAGTGGAGGCGGAGCTGGCCCTCGTCGATGGCGTTGCGCAGCTCGCCCTCCAGCTCCAGGCGGGCCATGGCCCGGCGGTGCATGGCGTCGTCGAACAGCTCGGCCCGGCCCCGGCCCTTCTCCTTGGCCCGGTACATGGCCCCGTCGGCGTCGCGCAGGAGGGACTCGGCCGAGGTGGCGGGGTCGTCGGCCAGGGCGATGCCGATGCTGACGGCGATCCGCAGCTCGCGCCCGTCGACCAGCGTCGGCCGGTCGAAGGCGTCCAGGACCTGTTGGGCCAGGGCGCTGGCCTCGTAGTCCTTGAGCCCCTCGCGCACGAGGACGAAGGAGTCGCCGCCGAAGCGGGCGATCGAGTCGGTCGGGCCCGTCACCCGGCGCAGGCGGCTGGCCACCGCCCGCAGCACGGCGTCGCCCGCCGAGTGCCCGAGGCTGTCGTTGACCACCTTGAACTGGTCCACGTCGATGAACAAAACGGCCACCGACTTCCCGGGCTGGATCCGGGCCAGGCTCCGGCTCAGGCGGTCGACCAGCAGGGCCCGGTTGGGCAGCTTGGTGAGCTGGTCGGTGACGGCCTGGCTGACCAGGGCCTCCTCGAGGCGCTTGCGCTCGGTGATGTCCCGGATGAAGGCGCCGAAGCTGACCCGGCCGGAATGGGCGACGGTGGTGAAGCTGACCTCGGCCGGGAACTCGCGCCCGTCGGCCCGCACCGCCGTCAACTCGACCGGTTCCTTGGACACGGCGGCCGCAGGCGGGTTGGCCAGGACGCGCTCGATGGCGGCCTTGTGGTTGGCCTGGTAGCGGGGCGGGATGATGAGCTCGGTCATCGGCCGCCCTATCACGTCGCGCCTCGCGTGCAGGAAGAGCCGCTCGGCCGAGGCGTTCCACTCGGTGACCAGGCCGGCTGCGTCCATGGCGACGAAGGCGTCGGCGCTGGCGTCGAGCATGAGCTGACGGGCCTGCTGTTGCTCGTGGCCGTCGGTGATGTCGACGACCACGCCGAGGATGCGGGCGGGCCGGCCCAGGGCGTCGGGCATGAGCCGGGCCCTGCCCCGGAGCCTGCGCTCTTCGCCGCTGGGCAGCACCACCCGGAACTCGTGGCGGATCATGGTGCCGACGGGCCGACTCTGGATGTGCTCGAGGTCGAAGGGGCCGCGGTCGTCGGGGTGCACCAGCGTCAAGAAGCCGTCGAACTCCGAGTTGAGCGTCCCCGGCGCCAGGCCGAGCAGGCACTCGAGGTTGTCCGAGTGCTTGCCGGTCCTGGTGGTCAGGTCGACGTCGAAGGTGGCGGTGTTGGCCGCCTCGAGGGCGAGGGCCAGGCTGGCGTGGCTCACCTGCACGGCGTCGGCCGCCCGCACCTTCGAGGTCACGTCCCGGACCGTGACCACGCAGCCCATGACCTCGTTGTCCTCGCCCGGCTGTACCACGGTGTAGGAGGCCCAAATCGGGGACCCATCCCGGTGCCAGAAGACCTCCTCGGCCGAGTAGGTGCGCCCACTGTGCATGGCCTTGGCGATGGAGCAGTCGGAGTGGGGGATGGGCGAGCCGTCCGGCCTGCTGTGGTGGACCAGCGCGTGCACGTCCTGGCCGATCATCTCCTCCCGCCGGTAGCCGAACAGCTCGGCCGCCATGCGGTTGGCGAACAGGCAGTTTCCGTCGGGCGACAGGCCGTAGATGGCCTCGGGGGAGGCGTCGAGCACCTGTTGGCGGCGGGCCAGGGCGACAAGCTCGCCCGGGGTCGACAGGCCCAGGCGGCTGGTGATGGCCCGGACCCGGGCCGACAGGGCGCTGGGGCTGATGCCCAGTCGGTCGGCCGCCTCGGCCAGCGTATCGGTCTCGCCGATCATGGCCACGATGTACTGCTGGCGGGCGCTGAGGGTCCCGACCGTGGCGGTTAGCAGCATGTGGGACAGGCTGATGTCGGCGTCGGCCGGCTGTCTGCGGCGGGTGGCGATGTGGTCGCTCCCGGTCAGCATCTCGAACGGATTCGGGAGTGCGGCATGGCCGGGGCGGGGCTCGTCAGGGCGGGGCTCGTCGGGGCGGGCCTCGTCGGACTCCATGGCGGCCAGCACCCGCAGGGCGGTGACCTGGATCCGGCGGCGGGCCGCGGGCTCGGGGCCGAGGGCCAGACAGCGGGCCACCCGGGTGGCCACGGCCGCGGCCTCGATCGGCTTGGCGATGTAGTCGAGGGCGCCCTCCACCGCGGCGCGGAGGCGGTCGTCGTCCGAGGGCGTGGCGCTGAGGAGGAGCACGCGGGACCCTTGCAGGCCGGTGTCCTTGGCCGAGCGGATAGCCCGCAGGACGTCGGTGCCGGGCCGGTCGGGGAGGGCAGTGTCCACGACCACCGCCTCGGGCCGCCAGGCCATGGCCGTCCGCAGTCCGTCAGCCGCGGTCGCCTCCCGGGCTGCGTCATAACCCCGCTCTTTCAGGGCGGCGACGACGTCAGTAGCGAACGCGTCGTCTTCGTCTATTACGAGTACTCGCTGACCGGTCCCCATCACATCTCCTTCGGTCGACTGCCCCCCGCCTTCCCGCTGGGACGCCTTGCGCGTGTCTGGCGAAGCCGTCACTATGGAGAGATGGTACAGACAGGTCTGTCTTATAGACAGTATCGGCTCACCTGGCCTTTACTTTCGGAATGCGAGCCGACAATTTCCCGGAGCAGCGGATTCGCGCCCTGGCGCAGTCGCACGAGGTGCGGGTGGCGGGGGCCCGTGACCGGCTGTTGTCCGAGGCGTTCGTGCTCTTCTATGCCAGCGGCATCCGGGCGGTCGGCATCGACCTCGTCATCTCCCGGGCGGGCGTGGCCAAGGCCAGCTTCTACCGGCATTTCCCGTCAAAGGCCGAGTTGATCGTGGCCTACGTCACCCGAAGGCACGACGCCCTTTTGGCCTGGCTCATGGAGGACGTTTCTGCCCGGGCCGAGGGGCCGCAGGACCGGCTGGTCGCCATCTTCGACTCGCTGGGCGACCTCTTCGCCGACCCGGAGTTCCGAGGCTGCCCGGTTATCAATGCGGTGGCCGAGGTGGGCGCGGACTCCGAGCCGGTTGTGGCCGAGGCGCTGCGCTGCAAGGCGGCCACCCGGGACTGGGTGCTGAGTCTGGCCAAGGAGGCGGGCCTGAAGCGCCCGGACGAGGCGGCCCACCAGTGGGAGCTGCTGATCGACGGGGCCTTCGTGGCCGCCCAGCGCACCAAGGACGCCACCCCGGCCCGCGACGCCCGCCATACGGCCGAGTTGCTGCTGCGCGTCCTGACCGGCGGCGCGGCCCCGGCCCGTCGCCGGTCGGTGCGACCTTGAAGGTGGGCCGCGGCCGCATGACTGCTCCTCTGGAATGGTCCAATGGGATTGCGGGCTTTGCCGTGGGCGCTGATCCGGTGCTTCCGTTTCGACGACAGGCGTTGCACGCCCTGTGGGCTACTGACACGCCGGGACTGGTTACCGCACCCTTCCGGCGGGTGGTTGTCCCAATAGGCCGGGCGGGCCATTTGGGGCTGGTCCCGATATCGCAGCGCGGCGGCCGGGTAGGACAGGCTGGATGATGAAGGCCCATATCGAGGAGATGTTCGCCGTCTGCGTCAACGGGGACCGGCCGGACCTGCTGGACCGGTTCATCGACCCAGCGGTGGTCATGTACCCGAGCACGCCCGTCGGGCTGGCCGACACCAAGGGGATCGAGGAGCTGCGGCAGGTGTTCGTGGGCGTGCACCGGGTGTTCCCCGACCTGCGGGTCACGATCGAGGACATGCTGGCCGAGGGGGACCGGGTGGCCGTGCGCTGGCTGGCCGAGGGGACGCACTCGTCCGAGTGGGTCGGGGTCCCCGCCACCGGCCGGGTGGTGCGCATGGGCGGGACCGACATCTACCGGTTCGAGGACGGCCTCATCCGCGAGTGGTGGCGCAACGAGGACATGTGGGCCCTGGTCGAGCAGCTCAGGGCCGCCGCCGCGCCGCCCGCCCTCGAAGCCCTCTAACCCTCCCACCCCCCTCACCTCCGCGCTCTGGAGGACATAGCGCGTGGAAACGGCG
>DASYMT010000289.1:0-5565 GCA_036008925.1 Acidimicrobiales bacterium
GCCAGCGCGGCCTGCCGGGCCTGGCCCCGCAGCAACAGGCCCCACACCGCCGCGGCCAGGCCGCTGCCCACCAGCAAGGCGGCCAGGCCGGTCATCGGGCCACCGCCACGCGGGCGCCGGCGGCCCGGCCCACGAACAGGCCTTCGGGCAGCGACACCCCGGCCGCGGCCAGCCGCTCCACGAAGCGGGGCCGCAGCCCGGTGGGCACGAGTTCGCCATCGACGCCGCCGTCGCGGCCGCGGGCGGATCGCCACGCGAACACGTCCTGCAATAGCACGGTGTCGCCCTCGAGCCCCTGCACCTCGGTCACCGCCGTCACCACCCGGCGGCCGCCGGGCTGGCGCTCCAACTGCACGACCAGGTGGATGGCCGACGCGGCCTGCTCGCGGATGGCCCGCACGGGCAGGTCGAACCCGGCCATCAGGACCATGGTCTCCAGACGGCGCAACGCGTCGCGGGGCGAGTTGGCATGGACGGTTGTGAGGGAGCCCTCGTGGCCGGTGTTCATGGCCTGCAACATGTCGAACGCCTCGGCCCCTCGGGACTCGCCGACCACGATGCGGTCGGGCCGCATGCGCAGGGCGTTGCGCACCAGGTCGCGGATCTGCACCGCGCCCGCGCCCTCGGCGTTGGCGGGCCGGGCCTCGAGGGCGACCACGTGCGGCTGCTGCAACCGCAGCTCGGCCGCGTCCTCGATGGTGATGATGCGCTCGCCGTCGGGGATGAACGACGACAGCACGTTGAGCAGCGTGGTCTTGCCCGTCCCCGTGCCCCCGCTGATGAGGACGTTGAGCTTGCCCGCCACGCATGCCTCGAACACGGGCACCAGGGCGATGGGCATGGTGCCGAAGCGAACCAGGTCGGCCGCCGTGTAGGGGTCGGGGGCGAACTTGCGGATGGTGAGCACCGGGCCGTGCACGGCCAGCGGCGGGATGATGGCGTTGACCCGCGAGCCGTCGGGCAGGCGGGCGTCGACCATGGGCGAGCCCTCATCCAGCCGCCGTCCCACCCGCGACACGATGCGCTCGATCACCGAGCGGTAGTGGGCCTCGTCGCGAAATGAGTGATCCGTCTGCTCGATGCGGCCCGACCGCTCCACCCACAGCTCGTCGTAGCCGTTGCACATGATCTCGGTGACGGCCGGGTCGGCCAGCAGCGGGTCGAGGGGGCCGTGGCCGAGCATGTCCTGCACGACCTCCTGCACCAGCTTGCGCCGCTCCACCGCGCTGACCTGGGTGGCCTCTTGGGCCAGGGCCCGGTCGATGGCGGTGCGGACGTCGCGCTGGAGGTCGGTGGTGGTCGACTGGGCCAGCTCGGCGAGCACGTGCCGGCGCAGTCGTCCCACCGCCTCGTTGGCCGGACGGGCCCGGCGCGGCCTGCGGGCGGGCGCAGGGGCGGGCGCCGTCGACTCCTCCAGCGCGGACAGCTTCTCTGACAGCTTCATCGGGAACCTCCAACTCGGAGCAGGCGGTCGAGCAGGCGGACCCGGGCCGGGCCTTCGACCACTCGGGCCGCGCCGCGCTTGTCGGCCGGGACCATGGCGTCGAGGGCGGCGGCCAGCTTGCGGCTCACCTCGGCGGTGGGGAACGAGGCCAGCACGGGCGTGCCCTGGTTGAGCGAGCGGCTCACCACGCTGGCGTACGGCAGTACCGCGTTGAAGCCGCCGGGGAAGAGGCGGGCCACCTCGTCGACCTGCATGCCCACGCCCGACTCGGCCTTGTTCATCACCAGTCGGATGGACTCGCTCGGCACCTTCAGCCGGGCCAGGGTTGAGAGGAACACGCCCAGGTTGCGGACGCTGGGCACGTCGAGGGTGGTCATCACGTACAGCAGCTCGGACACGTCGAGGGCGGCCAGCACCACCTCGCTCAAGGCCGCGGGCGTGTCGACCACCACGTAGTCGAACCGGCTGCGGGCCGCCTCGATGATGCGCAGCACGTCCTGCGGGTCGACCCGGTCGGCCTCGCTCGGGTCCCGGGGCGCGGGCAGCACGTGTACGCCCGTGTCGTGGCGGACGAGGTAGTCGTCCAAGTGGTCCTCGAGTCGGGCCTCGCCCGCGGTGTCGCGCTCGTGGGCGTCGAACAGGGTGAGCTCGGGGGCCAGGCGCAGGGCGGTGGAGACCTCGCCGAACTGGAGGTCGAGGTCCACGATGCAGGCCCGCCCGCCGGTGGCCCTCATCAGGTGGTAGGCCGCGTTGACGGCGAAGAAGGTCTTGCCGCACCCGCCGCTGGCGCTGGCCACGGTGATGACCGTGCCCTTGGAGGTGGGCCTGGTGCCGCCCCCCGCCGCCCGTCGGCCCTCGGCGATGCGCACGGCCCGTTCCAACGCGGCCACCGCGGTGGCGGTCGACGTCTCGGTGGTGAGCAGGTCCACCGCCCCGGCCCGCACGACCGACGTGAGCGAGACGCGGGGCCTGCGGTCGAAGGCGAGCACGATGCTGACGGCCGGGTCGGCCTCCTGCATCTGGCCCAGGGCCTTGAGGCCCGCCCGGGTATCGAGTCCGGGGCCGGCCACGAGCACGTCGTACTGGCCCGCGTCCCGCGCCACCACGAGGGCGTCGACGACGGCCACCTCGTTCACGCCGGGCAGGTGCTCGACGGCCGGGAGGACCACGTCGGCCGCTGCGGCCTGGGGGTCGACCAAGAGGATGCGGGCCATGTCAGGCCGCCGGGTCGAGCTGGTGGGCGGTGTCGACGCCGGGGGTGGGCGGCACCGGCTTGGCCCCGGCGGGCAGCACCGAGAACCACAGCTTGGAGAAGGCGGCGTGGAAGACCAGCTTCTCGGCCTGGGCCGGGGTGACCGACAAGAGGTAGGTGGTGGTGGCCGGGGCGGCTGCGGGGGCGAGGGCGGCGGTGTCGACCCGCAGGACCTCCACGTCTTGGAGCACCATGCGGGCCGCCTTGTCGTCGGGGTTCTTCTCGACCACTGCGGCGAACACGTTGATGCGGCTGCCCGCGTGGGCCGTGCCCGCGGTGCCCGCCACCGGGTCGAGGGCCACGGCCAGGGCCTGCCTGCCTTCGGGGATGACCAGGCCCGCAGGCAGTGGGGCCTTGGCCGTCTTCGGCGTGTCGGCCGCGGCCCGCTTCGGCCCGCGCAGGGCGGCGAAGGTGGTCGCCGTCCCCAGGACCAAGGTCAGCATGCCGATCAGGAAGATGGTGGTGGAGCGTCGTTGCATCACTGCCTCCGGGTTCACTCGGTTCACTCGTAGATGGCGGTTGCGTCTGCGTGCAGGGTCACGGGGGGAAGACGCTCGGCGCCCACCAGGCCGAGCAGGCGGTTGGCGGTGCCCGTCACCAGGCCGTAGGCGCCGCCCCCCGCGGTGCGGCTCACGTGCACGGTCACGCCTGGGCCCGCCACCGAGTCGGGGGTGAGGGAGACCCCGACTTCGGCGGCGGGCAGGGGGGCGGCCGCGTGCTGGGCGAAGGCGGCCACCTCGGCGTTGGTGGGGCGGCGGGAGGAGGAGGCGGGCGACCGGGCCGGGTCGTAGTCGCTCTTGGTGGCGTAGCGGGCCGCGGCGCGCGCCGCGCCGGACAGGTGGTGGTAGTCGACGAACAGTTGGCCGAGGGCGGTGACGCACAGGGCCAGCACGCACAGCGCCACCACGGCCAGCGGCAGCTCCACCAGCGCCGCCCCCTGCTCGCCGCGCCCGTCTTCTCGCGCCCCAAAGCGGATCGTCGGGGGGGTCATTCGGCTCGGGCCTCTCCGGTCGACGAGGCGGTGACGGCGATCCCGTGCAGCAGGCCGGGCAGCGCCTTGCGCACGGTCACGGTCACCGGCCCGTTGGCCCGCGCGGCGGGGACCACGGTCACGTCGCCCGCCGACAGCCGCAGCACCGGGACCTTGGCCCGCACCCGCTGCACCACCGCGGCCGCGTCGGGATGCGTCCGGTAGGTGGGGGGCAGGGCCACCGACGCGTAGCGGGCGCCCTCGCGCGCGGCCTGGCCTGCGGCCACCTGCACGAAGGCGGCCCACAGCACGGCCAGTCCGAAGACCCCGGCCGCCACCAGCAGCGGCAGGGCGAGGGCGAACTCGACCAGCACGGCACCCTGTTGTGAGCGTGAGCGGCGACCCATCAGTCCACCAGCCGGGCCCGGTACAGGCCCCTGGTCCGGGCCGCGGCGACGGCCGTGTCGATCGGCGTGGCGACCACCCGGCCCAAGGGCCCGGCCGACAGCACGGCGGGCACCATGTCGAGGGCGGGCACGAACAAGAGCGCAGGCAGCAGTTGGGCCACGCCGGGCAGCGAGTAGACGGTCGACCCGAGCACCTGGCGGGGGTTCACGATGTAGCCGGCCGCGGCCACCATGATCGGTTGCCCCGACGCCACCGCGTCGGCCACCAGCGACGCGGCCGAGGGGGCGGTGCCGTTGGGCGGGTCCACCGCGTCGTGCAGGTCGCGCAGGGCGTCGTCGAAGCTGGTCGACACGGTGGGGCAGGCGGCCGTCGAGCCCGGGCAGGCCACGTCCCGCAACGCCTGGTCGGCCGCGGGCGCCACCAGTGCCCCCGTCTGCTGCAAGGCCGAGAAGGCCGCGTCCCGGGCCGACGACAACGCCGGGTTGGCGTCGAAGACGATGGTCCCGTCCGCTCGGGGCAGGTCGACGGCCGGGACGACGACGGCGTTTTTGACGGCACGTCGGGCGGTCGCTTGCGAGGTGACCGTGACCGGGCCTGCGCCGAGGAGGGCGCCGCCCGGCACGTCGACCTGCTGGGTCACGGTGACGGTGATCTCGGGGGTGAGGAGGGCCGGGGCCAGGCGGGTCATGTCCACGCTCACGCCGCCCGCGTTGTTGAGCTGGTTGAGCAGCGGGGTGAGCCGCCCGCCCAGCGCGGTGTTCAACGCCCGGAGCCGGGCGGCCAAGTCGGTGGTCACCACCTGCCCGGCCGCGCCGGTCTGCGCAGTGGCGGATTGCAGAGCGGACACGGCCGGGCTGGTCGGCGCCGGGGGAGGGAGGAACGAGGCCAGGCCCGCTTCCAGGCCCGAGGCGCAGCCCGCCGCGGCCCGGGGCCCGCCCAGGCAGTCGGCCAGCGACTGGAGCCAGGCGTTGGCCAGGTGGGCCTGCGGGGTGCAAGTGGGCGGGGCGGTGGCGTAGTGGTCGGTGACGGGCGCCCGCCCGGCCCCGAACTGGCGGCCCGCGATGGCGCAGGCGCCGAGGGTGAAGTCGGAGGCGAGGGTGGGGAGCGGGTGGTCGAGGGCGACGGTGCCGAGCGGCGTGTCGAGCTGGTTGGGACCGGGCAGGCCCAGTGGGTTGGGCGTGGTGCCCAGGCTGAGGGTGGGGAGGTTGGCGGCGGCGCCGAGGGCGGCCAGGTCCGCGGCCTTGCGACCCTCTTGGGCCGCGGCGTACACGGCCCCGCCTGCGAGGGTCAGCCCGGCGAAGGCGGCCAGGGCGGTGAGGAGGATGGCCGCGGTGACCAGGATGGCGCCGTCTTCGTTGGGCTTTGTGCAGATTGCCCGACGAGCGTTCGCCATGCTGACCAGTCCTTTCGGGGCGCTGCCGTTGACCCGTTCGGGTCACGCCACGAAGAACTCTCGGCCGGAAGGGCGGTGTTGCACATGGTCCGGCTGTG
>DASYMT010000290.1:0-3304 GCA_036008925.1 Acidimicrobiales bacterium
TGAGGTTCGTGAACGGAGAGGGGGGCGGGGGTTAGGGGAGGAGGGCGGTGGTGACTTTGTGGCAGAGGCCGGCGCGGGGCGGGGACAGCGCGACCAGCAGCCGGCGGGGCAGGAAGCCGAGCGTGTCGGCCAGGGCCGCGCCAGCCAGGCGGGGCCGCCGCGAGAACGTCGGCACCGGCAGCGCGGCATGGGCCAGCGGCAGCTCCTGCACCCAGCCCCGCCACGTGAACCGCACGGTGCGGTCGGCCGTGACCGTCACCCCGCCGGGCGGCGCCACCAGGCACAGCGAGGGCTGGAAACCGTCCAACGTCCAGTACGGCACGGTCGACCCCGCGAACCCGAGCAGGTGCTCCTTCGGCCCCAAGAGCAGCGGCCGCAGATACCGCTCGGCCACCCGCCGGCGCATCCGGCCCTCCCGGCCGGGCGCCCGCTCGACCAGCACCGCCTCGGGACGGGCCGGGTCGGCCGGCACAACCGCGCCCGCCGCGCCCGCCGCCGGGCCCGAGCGCACGGCCATGGCCAGGTCGAACGCAGCCAGGCCGGGATCAGCACCGCCGTGCCACTGGGCCACGGTCAGCGCCCCCGAGTCGAGGTCCACCCCCATGCAGGCCCCCCGGCCTGCGGCCAGCACCAGCAGGTGCAACGACCTCTGGCGAGTGAGAGGACCGGGGCTGGAAACGGAGAGCGCGGCCGCCATACGGCAATCTTGCGCCCCTGCCCGTCAGGCGGGGTGGATGCCCAGCAGCAGCACCAGCTCGTCCACCGACGACACCGGCGCCTGGCACACGTACTGCCTGCACACGTAGGCCAGGCCCTCGTCCCGCCCCTCCCACAGCGGCGAGTCGTAGGGCTCGCCCCACGCCAGCACCGCGTTGGGCAGGTACCGGCGCTGCACGGCCGACACCAGGTCGGGCCGGTCGCCCACCACCGCCACCTCGACCGCCCCCGACACCACCACGTCCACCGCCCCCAACGCGTGCGAGAAGGCCGACGGGTGCTTCTCCATGGTCGGCCGCAGCATCTGGAGCACCCCCTCGCCTGCCGCTGCATAGCGGGCGAACCCGGTCAGCGCCCCCAGCCGCACGAGGGCCAGCGCGGCCACCGAGTTGGCCGACGGCGTGGCCCCGTCGAACACGTCCTTCTGCCGGACGATCAGCTCCTCGCCGTCGCGCCCGCTGGTGAAGAACCCGGACCCCTCGGCGTCCAAGAACAGGTCCAGCAGCCCGTCGGCCGCCTCGCAGGCAGACGAGATCCACCGCCGCCGACCGGTGGCCTCGGCCAGCCGGGTGAAGGCGTCGACCAGCCAGGCGTAGTCGACCGCGTAGGCCAGGACCCGCCCGCCCACCGACGACTGCCACGTGCGCAGCCACCGCCCGTCGTCCCGCCGCAGGTTCTCCAACAAGAAGTCGGCCACCCCCTCGGCCGCGGACAGCCAGTCCGTGCGCTCCATGGCCGCCCCCGCCTCGGCCAGCGCCGACACGAACATGGCGTTCCACTCGGTGAGCACCTTGTCGTCCAGGCCCGGCCGCACCCGCTTCAGCCGCTGCGAGAACAACACGGCTCGCTCCTCCTCCACGTCGGCGGGCCGCAGCAGCGATCCCCGGGCGTGGATGCGGTTCAAGATGTTGGCGCCCTCGAAGTTGCCGGACCCGCTCGCCCCCCACCACGCGCGCGACGCAGGCGGCAAGTCCGCCGACGACCAGACGTAGAAGCGGCCCTCCTCGCCCTCCGAGTCGGCGTCCTCGGCCGAGAACAGCCCGCCCTTCCCGTCGAGCCGCAGATCGCGCAGCACGTACCCGACCGTCTCCTCGACGACCTGCCGGTATTCGGGCCGCTCGGTCACCTGCCAACCGTGCGTATACAAACGGACCAGGCCGGCCTGGTCGTACAGCATCTTCTCGAAGTGGGGCACCAGCCAGTAGGGGTCGACCGAGTACCGGTGGAAGCCGCCGCCCACGTGGTCGTACAAGCCGCCCGAGGCCATGGCGTCAAGCGTCGTCACCGCCATCGACAGCGTCTCCTCCGACTGGTTCTTGGCGTAGGCCCGCAGCAGGAAGTCGACGTTGCTCGGCATGGGGAACTTGGGCGCCCGCCCGAAGCCGCCGTGCGTCGGCTCGAACATCTCCCGTAGCTGCGAGTAGCCGCCTTCGAGGATGGACGGGCCGAGGTCGGCGTGGTCGCCCGCGGCCACGCTCACCGTCGAGCGCACCCGGATGGCGTCGGACAACTGGTCGGCCTGCTGGTCCAGGTCGCCCCGCTTGTTGCGCCACGCATCATCCACCGACAGCAGCAGGTCGACGAAGCCGGGCAGCCCGCCCCGGGCCGTGGGCGGGTAGTAGGTGCCGCCGAAGAAGGGGCGGCCGTCGGGGGTGGCGAACACGGTCATGGGCCACCCGCCGCTGCCATTCATGGCCTGCACCGCGTCCATGTATACGGCGTCGACGTCGGGCCGCTCCTCCCGGTCCACCTTCACGTTGATGAACCGCTCGTTCATCACCTCGGCCGTGGCCGGGTCCTCGAACGACTCGTGTGCCATCACGTGGCACCAGTGGCAGGCGCTGTAGCCCACCGACAACAGGATGGGCTTGTCCTGGGCCCGGGCCGCGGCGAAGGCCTCGTCGCCCCACGGGTACCAGTCCACCGGGTTGTCCTGGTGCTGGCGCAGATAGGGCGAGCTCTCGGCCGCGAGGCGATTCACGCGTAGCGTCTTACCCCATGGACACCGCCTCGCTGGAATCCGCCTACCAGCGCATCCTCGACCTGGCCGCACACGGCTCGTTCACCACGCCGCCGGACGACTGGGGCCCCGACATGGTCCTCGCCCACCTCACGGTCAACGACGAACTGCTCATCGGCGCGGTCCGCCAGGTGCTGGCGGGCGAGGAGGAGGCGTCGTACGACAACGCGGCGGGCACCGACGACGCCGCGCTGGCCCAACTGGGCCCGTGGCCCGCGCTGATCGATCGTTTGCAGACAAGCAGTCGTCAGTTGGTCGACTTGGCCTCGCAACTGACCGACGGGCTCGAGGACCGCGCCATCCCGGTGCACATCGTCGACGGCGGCGAGGTGGCGGTCGACCAGCCGCTGCCCATCGGCCGGCTCCTGTCGATCCACGCCGAGGTGCACCTGCCCTCGCACCTCTCCCAGCTTGAGGGGCTGCGCGCCTAGCCCCTTAGGATCGCCGTCATGGAACTGCGACTCGACGGCAAGGTGGCGCTGGTGACCGGGGCGTCCCGGGGGATCGGGCGGGCCATCGCCGCCGCGTATGCCGCGGCGGGCGCCAAGGTCATGATCTCGTCCCGCA
>DASYMT010000291.1:0-4979 GCA_036008925.1 Acidimicrobiales bacterium
GGCGTGCCCTCGGCCAGCTTGTAGCCCGAGTCGAGCACGCAGATGCGGTCGGCCAGCTTCATGACCATGGCCATGTGGTGCTCGACCAGGAGCACGGTGAGGCCCTCGGTGTCGCGCAGGGCGCGCACCAGGCCAGACAGCTCCTCGGCCTCGTCGCGCGACAGGCCGCCCGCGGGCTCGTCCAGCAGCAGCAGCCGGGGCGAGGCCAACAGGGCCCGGGCCAGCTCCACCCGCTTTTGGGTGGGGAAGTCGAGCGACGACAGTTGCCGCCGGGCCACCGACTCCAGCGAGAGCGAGGCCAGCAGCGACTCGGCCCGCTCCCCCACGTCCCTCTCGCTGCGCCGCCATCCGCCGGTGCGCAGCACGGCGCGCGCCGCGTTGCGGTCGGTGGCGTGGTGGCCGCCCACCAGCACGTTGTCGAGCACCGAGAGCTGCGGGAACAGCGCGGTGTTCTGGAACGTGCGGGCGATGCCGATGCGCGGCAGGTCGTGCGACTGGAGGGCCAGCAGGTTCTGGCCTGCGAAGGCGATGCTGCCCGCGGTGGGCTTGTAGAGCCGGGTGATGCAGTTGAACAGCGTGCTCTTGCCCGCCCCGTTGGGGCCGATGAGGGCGAAGATCTCCCGCTCCCGCACGGTCAGGTCGATGTTCGACAGCGCGTTGATGCCGCCGAAGTTGAGGCTCACGCCCTCCACGTCGAGCAGGGCGCCCGTCCCCCCGTTGAGGCTCACCGGCTCGACGTGATCACTGCTGCGGTCGGCGATGCGGTCAGCTCGTCCACCGTGCTGGCCACCGCCTCGCCCGCGTGGCCCGACATGTCGAAGTTGAAGGGCTGCCACACGTCGGCCGTGGCGGGGGACGCCAGCAGGGTGCGGGCCTCGTAGTCGGGGTCGGTGATCTGCCCGTGGTCCACGCAGAACTCCACGCAGATGTTGGCGTGGGGCTCGATCAGGTAGGTCGAGATGGACCCCGAGGCGGCGTGGCGGATCACGTCCTGGCGCAGCCTCACGCCGCCCGCCATGGCGATGTTGCGGGCCCGCAGCACGTCGTCGATCTCCGGGACCAGGATGCAGAAGTGGTCCAGGCGGCCGGGCGACTGGCCGGTGCGCAGGGCGGCCATGGAGTGGTGGTACTTGTTGCCGCAGCGCATGAACACGCCCATGTCCTCGATCCAGTCCGAGGGCAAGAAACCGAGCACGCCGCCCCAGAAGTCGGCCGTCTGGCCCGGGTCCTGGGTCAGCCACACCGCGTGGAGCAACTGCGTCATCTGCACGTCGCGCACGGGCGGGGCCTTGGGCAGCGTGACCATGTCGTCGTACAGCTCGATCTCGACGCCGTTGGGGTCGCGGAAGCGGATGGCCTTCTTGAGCCGGTCGCTCTGAAGCCCGCCCGCCGCCTCCCACGGGATCTTCTGCTCGTCGAGCCGGTTGACGATCTCGTCCAGCGCGCCGCGCTCGACCTGGTAGCCGATGCGCACCACGCCGGTCTGGTCCGACTGGTGCAGCCGCAGCCAGTGGTGCTCGGTGCCCCCGGTCATGAAGGCCATGTCCGAGCCCCGCTCCGACACGTCGAGGTGGATGAACCGGCGGTAGAAGTCGACGGCCCGGTCGAGGTCGGGCACGCCCAAGGCCACGTAGCCGATGCGGTTGACGAGATCCACGTGCAAACTCCCCTTTTGCCAATGGAGGGCGCGGGGCCGGTCGGCCCCGCGCCCTCCGGGATACGGATTGACGGCTACGGCGTCTTGATCAGCTCGGGTGCCACATGGCGCAGCCCGTTGCCCTTGCTGGTCTCGTAGGAGACGGGCTGGCCCACGCCCTTCAAGGTGGTGCTGGCGTTGTCCCACTTCACGAGCTGGAGCGTCTCGCCCGCCCAGTGGTCCTCGGCGCTGAGGATGGCCGGGCCGTTGCAGACCGAGCAGGTCCAGTCGCCGGTGAAGCCCTTCTCGAACGCCTCCATCAGGCCCTCACGGGTGAGGTCCGGTCCCGCCAGCTCCATGGCCCGCACGATGAGGCCGATCTGCTGGACGGCGAGGTAGGAGATCAGCGCCGGGCCGCCCTTGTAGGTGACGCCCGCCTTCTCGAAGAAGTCCTTGGCCACCTTGTTGATCGGGATGCTGTAGTCGCTGAAGGGCTTCTCGTAGATGTAGCCGGTGGCCCCGTCGAAGTCGGGGGCGTCGCCGTTGAGGTAGGCCTCGGGCTGGCCGTTTCCGAACACCACGGGGATCTTGCTGCCCAGGGTGGAGCGCAGGGCCTTCATGAACGGCACCGCCTGCGGGAACTGGGCCTCGACGAAGATCACGTCGGGTTTGGCGTTCACCAGTTGCTGGGCGGCCGAGGTGAAGTCGGCCGATGCGCCCAGGTTGAACGGCACGTCGGCCACGGCCGAGCCGCCGCCCTTCTCCACCGAGAACTTCACGCCGCCGGCCGAGTCACGGCCATAGGAGTCGTTCTGGTACAGGTAGGCGACCTTGGCCTTCGGGTAGGTCTCCACGATGAACTTGCCGGTGGCGAAGCCGAAGAGCTGGCCCGACGGGCCGTAGGCGATCCGGGTCTTCACCGTGGGCTCGGCGATCGGGGCGATCATCGAGTTGGGGGCGATGTCGGGGATGCCCTGTGCGGCCAGCGAGCCCATGACGGACTGCTGGGCCGCGGTGATCTGACCGCCCACGATGCCGAAGACCTTGTCCTCCTGGACAAGCTTCTGCACGGCGGGCACGGCCTTGGCCGGGTTGGCCCCGTTGTCCTCGATCTTGAGGACGATCTTGCGGCCGTGGATGCCGCCCGCCTCGTTGATGGCCTTCACCAGCGCGTCGAAGCCGGGCTTCTCGGCGATGGCGGCCAGCGGGCCGGACAGCGGCATGTGGGCGCCGAGGACCACCTCGGTCTTGGTCACGCCCACCCGGCTCTCGCCCGCGGGCCGGGTCTTCCACATGGCGTCGCCGTCGTTGAGCGTCAGCAGGCCGCCGATGTCACGGGGCTTGGAGGCGATGCCCGCGGCGCCGACCTTCACCGACCCCGAGCCGCCTCCATTGTCGCCGGACGAACTGCCGTCCGAGCTCTTGCTGCTCCCTCCGCATGCGGCGGTGAGCAGGCCGAGTACGACGCACAACGCGCCTATGGCCTTCCACCCCGACCGTCGTGAACGGCTCATCTCCATCCCTTCGTTAAGTGCAGTGAGTGATGCGTCCTCCGGACAGCCCGGTCAGACGATGATGCTGACGGTCCCGTGCGGCCGGAGCGTCTCCAGGTCGAGCTCCGCCCTGCGGTAGCTGATCCGGAAGCCGCCGTCCTCGGGGACCAGGTGGTACAGGTACCGCCCGATGTACGGGTTCACGCCGTCCCGCACGCGGTACACGACGAAGTTGGCCTCCACGTGCAGCACCTGGCCGTCGCCGCCGGCGATGCGCACGTTCGACACCATCCGCCGGGTGCGCGACCACGGGAACTCCCGGTACGCGCGCCGGCTGTTGAGGCGCTTCACCCGGGCTTGGAGCCGGGTGAGGTTGTCGTCGATCAAGACGAGGTCCGCCCGCGGGTCCCCGGTGGGGAGGTCCGTGGCCGGGATCACGTAGTGGGCGTCGTCGGTGAAGAGGCGCACCCACTCGTCGAGCTGCCAGTTGTCGAGCAGGGCGGCCTCGGCGTAGAGGAAGTCCTCCACGTCGGCCCGGGTGACCGTGCGGCTGTCCGAGACTGCCGTCATCGGGCGGCCCCCGGCTCCGCCGCGATCAGGTCCTCCGACTCGATGCCGGTCACCTGCTGGGGCACGCCGCCGCCCTCCAACTGGGCGTGCCAGCGCCGCCAGAAGGTGCGGATCTGGAGCTCGTCCGTCGTGCCCGACACCCGGCCCATGCCCCGGGAGATGTCGGAGTACTCGAGCTCCCGGAACGTCTCGAAGCCCTTCTGGCAGGACTCCAGGGCCTCCACGTCGTCGGGGGTGGCGAAGCCGCCGGGCCCGATGAACGTGAGGTAGCTGTCGAGCCGACGGGCCAGGCGCTCGCCCTCCTCCTCGCGGGGGGCCAACTGCCAGGCCGTGGTCTCGATGTAGTTGGGCGCGACCGGGTTGATGTAGCGGACGGTCAGCGCCGCGATGTCGTTGATGATGAGGTTCGGGAAGATGAGCAGGTTGCGGAACTGGTCGCACATGCGGAAGGCCCGCTCCTCGCCGTACTTCTCCACGATGTCGGCCCGGATCTGCTCGATCTCCTCCTTGGCGTCCTCGCCGAAGAGGGGCTCCCAGTGGGCGATGGGCCGGGCCCACGGGGCCTCCGAGATCATCACCGAGTGGCCGTTGCCCAGGTCCAGGCCGCCGCCCACGGTGAGCCCGCCCGGCTTGAGGCCGCCGCCGATGCTCTTGACGTAGTCGATGTAGGTCTGGTGCAGCGGCAGCGCGTGGTACCCGTCGATCGAGTTCTCCACGAGCAGCTTCCAGTTGGCCCGGGTGGAGTACAGGTTGGTCCCGGGCACGACGCGCATGCCCTCGTTGGCCTGGTCGACGATGAGGTCGAGGTACTCGGCCGCGTTGCCCAGGTAGTCGACCAGGCTCTCGGCGTCGGGGTTGAAGTTGACGAACCAGAAGCCCCGATAGCCCTCGACCTTGGCGGGCGAGCGCAGCGAGCGCTCGTTCCAGTCGATGCAGGGCGAGTAGCCCTCCTGGTCGGGGACGGCCACCACCTCGCCCTTCGTGTTGAAGGTCCACGCGTGGTAGAAGCACTGGAAGACGCGGGCGTTGCCCTGCTCCTCCCGGCACACCATGGCGCCCCGGTGGGTGCAGGAGTTGAAGAAGGCCCGCACCTCGCCGTCGCTGTCCCGCACGAAGATCAGCGGCCTGCCGTTCACCATGCGGCGCTTGTAGTCACCCGGCTTGTCGACCTCGGACTCGTGCCCCAGGTACAGCCAACAGGTGTCGAAGATGCGCTCCCGCTCCAGGGCGAAGACCTCGTCCGAGGTCGTGGCCGTCCGGTGCACCCGGAACATGCCCTG
>DASYMT010000292.1:0-2234 GCA_036008925.1 Acidimicrobiales bacterium
AGCTGGTCGGCCAGGCGCTCCAGCGCGGCGAGGATGGCGGCCGACTGCTGCCGGTGCTCCTTCACCAGCTGCGTGAGCCAGTGGGCGAAGTAGAAGAACGAGCCGAGGAAGACGAGCCCGAGGCCGAGCAGGCCGCCGGAGATGAGGTAGGGCGTCTGCTCGAAGGGGTACGACGTGCGGGAGGCGCCCCACCAGCCGAGCACCACGACGACCAGCCCGAGGGGGGCCAGGATCCCGCCCAGCACGAGGAGGATGCGCTCGGACAGCGCGGTCGAGGCGCTGCCCACCCGCAGCGCGCGGACGCCGGCCGCGAAGCGGGCCTGGCGCTCGGGGTCGTCGGTGCCGTTGGCGTCGAGCTCGAGGTCCTCGAGCATCTCGAGGACCTCGCGATCGTCGGGCATGGCCGTGGCCGAGCGGCCGGCGGACAGGGGACGGGTGCGCTGCGACATCAGGCTTGCCTCGGTGGCGATGGGGGCTCGTCGAGCCCCGACGGGCAGGAGGTGGACACGGGGGCCAGCACGTTGTCGGCCAGCCGGGTGGAGGCCAGCCCGAGCAGGGGCGAGGCCAGCAGGAGCAGGATGAGGAGGCCGGCGGGGAGGGCGCCACTGGCGACGGCGCGGGCCGTCTCGCCCAAGCTGCTCGACCCGCTCTTCGACGGACTGGCCGGCAGGTTGGGGAGCGGGGTGGTGAAGTCGGTCGAGGTGCCGCCCGGGACCTCGAAGCTGGGGAGGGTGTCGCCCACGGGCAGGTCGGTGGAGGGGGTGAGGTCGTCGGTGGCGAACGGCGCGCTGGCCAGGGCGCTGACCGTGCCGGAGCCGAAGGTGAGCCCGACGATGTGGTTCTCGGTGAGGAAGGCGATCGGGTTCGGCAGCGGACCGACCGACGGCCGCAGCTCCTGCGGGATGCTCTCGATCAGGCTCGCCAGCGCGGCCTGCTCCTTGCCCTTGTAGGTGAGGCTGAGGGACAGGCCGGAGGACGCGTAGCCGGCGGCCCCGCTGTCGCTGGTGACCTTGCCCCCGCCCAGGAGCTGCAGGTCGATGCCGGCCCCGGAGAGCACGCCGTTCAGGCTGGGCACGGCCTGGCCCAGGACCTGGGTGACCAACGCCTGCACCGGGGCGGTGAGCGGCTTGAGCGGGTCGAGCAGCGGGTTGAGGAGCGTGCCCAGCGGGGCGGCCGGTCCGGAGGCGGCCGGCGCGGGGGCGAGCACGAGGCCGTCCTTGGTGAGCGACGCGGCCAGGCCCAGGAACTTCACGCCGGTGGCGGTGGTGCCGCCGCTGGCCATGCCCGTCGTGCCGTCGTGCACGGCGGCCAGGTCGGTGACGAGGGAGTCGATCGTGATCACGCCCCCCAAGATGGAGACGCCGCCGAGGACGACCCGCGTGCGGGCCACGGCCTTGCCGCCCTCGATGACGCTGCGCGACGCGGACGACACGCTCTCGACCTTGACGACGGGGTTGGCGTCGATCCCAGGGAAGGCGCCCGCCGCGGTCACCCCCAGCTGGTTGGAGTGCACGCTCTCCGTGGCCCCCGCCTGGGTCTGCTCGGAGTCGACGGGACCGGACGGGAAGAAGGCCTCGGCCTTGATCGGGTAGTCCGGGATCTGGCTGCCGTCCGCGCCGGCCTGGGAGATGAGCGACCCAAGGTTGACGATCAGCCCGCCGGGATAGGCGATCGATGCAAGGCCGTAGCCCGTGGGGCCGGAGCCGAACTTGGCCTGCGTCTCGGGGACGGTGAGGTCGAGGATGGGCGACCCGCCGGGCAGGAGGCCCGCGATCTCGTAGCGGGCCTGCACGCCCAGCCCGCGCGCCGCCAGGTCGTAGCTGCCGAAGAGCGTGTCGCCCGTGACGGCAGGGCCCGCGTCCTGAGCGCGGGCCAGCGGGGCCACGCCACCGGCCCCCAGCAGCGCGGCGGCCACCGCGAGGAGCAGGAAGGAGCGTCGCCTATGCGAGCGCATCCGCCACCTCCGCCTCCTCGGTCGAGCCGACCTCGTCCACGGCCGGTGCGGCCGTGGCGGCCGGCGTCCGCTTCCGCGAGTACAGCAGGCCGGCGAGGCCGTTCGGTTGCTTTCCGAGGGCCACGGCCGTGGCCGCGATCACCGCGAACACGAGGCCGGCCAGCTCGGGGCGCTTGGACTGCACCAGCGGGAGGGCCGCGAACAGCAGTCCGCCGAGCAGAGCGCCGGTGACGGTGGTGATCCCGCCGACGAAGGCGAACAGGAAGAGCAGCACGTTGTA
>DASYMT010000293.1:0-6317 GCA_036008925.1 Acidimicrobiales bacterium
ATTTGGCCATCGACTCGGCACGCGACGCTTCTGGTCGCGCTCACGTCGGCTGCCGGGCGTGGCCGGCGCGACCAAAAGAAGACAGTGGGCGCTCAAGCCCGCGGGTGCGGTGCGATGTGCTGCGTGAACACAGCAAGAAACATGCCGCCCCGGCTTGTCAAGACGGCCCTGGGGGCAGGAAGATCACTCTGGAACGGCTTGTCCTGCCCAGAGGGACGAGTCGACCAGGGGCCCGGGACTTGCGCCGCTCATTTTCCTCCCGGACGGCGTGGGCCCGGGCCCCACCCTCGCAGGCCGCGCCACGCTGGCTGCAACCACGCAGGCCCCCAACCACCCAGGCCGCGTCACCCAGGCGAGATAGGCAGCGTCAGCACGAACCGGGCCCCCTCGCCTGGCCGGGGCTCGGCCAGCACCAGGTCGCCGCCGTGGGCCCGGGCGATGCCACGGGACACGTACAGGCCCACGCCCATCCCCGGCGTCGTCGCCCCCAGCCGGGAGAACCGGCCGAAGAGCTGGTCCACCCGGTCGACGGGCACGCCGGGCCCCTCGTCGGCCACCCACACCTCGGCGCCGCCCTCGCCCGGCCGCACGCCGACCGTGATCGGCTTCGGCCCGTCCGAGAACTTGGCCGCGTTGGACAGCAGGTTGGTGAGCACTTGGCGCAGTCGCATGGGGTCCCCGTGGGCGACAACGCCAGGCACCGCGTCGAGCACGACCGGATGGGGTTCGGTCAGCGCGCCCAGGTCGGCCACCACCTCGGCCACGAACTGGCTGAGGTCGACGGGCTCGGCCGTGATCCGCAGCGAGCCGCCCTCCACACTGCGGGCGTCGACGACGGACTGGATCAGCTCCCGCAGGTGCGCGGCGCTGTGGGCGATACGGCTGGAGAAGTCGACCACGTCCTCGACCGACAGCCGCTCGGCCCGGGACTCGATCATGCGGGCGAACCCCTCGATGACGGTGAGCGGGCTCATGAGCTCGTGCAGCACCAGCGACAGCTCCTCGCCCATCTCGCCGGTGTCGCCGCCCTCGTCAACCGATCCGCCCTCGTCAACCGCCCCGCCCTCGTCAACCGACCCAGCCGACCCAGCCGACCCGCGGGCCCCCGACAGCACGCCAGCCACGGTGGCGATCACCTGGGCGGGCGCCAGGCCCTTCTCCATATACGCGTCGGCCCCGACCGACAACGCCCCTGCCTCCATCTGCTCGGCCTGGAACCCGGAGAACACCACCACCTTGGCCGCGGGCGCGCGCTCCCGGATCAGTGGGATGGCCTCCAGGCCGTCCATCACCGGCATGGCCAGGTCGATCACCACCAGGTCGGGCCGCAGCCGGCCCACCAGGGTCACTGCCTCTGCCCCGTCGGCCGCCTCGCCCACCACGTCGTAGCCGCCCTGCCCGAGCATGAGCCGCATGAGGGTGCGGATCTCCGCCGTGTCGTCGGCGATGACGACGCGCGCCGACCCCGACTCTGGCTCTGCCGTGCTATGCGTCATGGACGGGCCCGGCTGCGCACGTGGTCGACGGCACAGGGGAAGAAGATGGCGGCGGTCCCGGTGCCCAGCAGCTTCGACGGCACCTGCTTGGCCTCCAGCAGCGGCTTGAGGATGGCCCAGGCGATGGCCAGGGAGGCCGACGCCACCACGAGGTTGGCCCCGACACCCGTCTTCCACCACATGGCGGCCCCCTTCTGTCCGACTTCAGGATAAACCGGCAAAACAACGATGGTGAATACAACGAAATTCGCGTAAGAACGTCCCATTTGCCGGACAATTGCGTCTTGCGTACGTCCCAAAAGACTCCATCATGGGCGCATGGGTCATCGGGGGGATGGCCGGATCCGGGTCGTCATCGCCGACGACACCGACGACGTCCGGTCGCTGTTGCAGTACACGTTGGCGTTGGACGGCCGCTTCGAGGTGGTCGCCCAGGCCGCGGACGGCGTGGCCGCCATCGCCGCGGCCGAGGCCGAGCAGCCCGACGTCGTCGTCCTCGACCTGGCCATGCCCGTGATGGACGGCATGTCGGCCATCCCGCGCATCGCACGGGTCGCCCCCGACGCCCGCATCGTCATCCTCTCCAGCTTCGGCGCCCGCCAGATGGCCGAGCAGGCCCTCACCCTCGGCGCCTCGGCCTATGTGGAGAAGGCCACCTTCCAGGCCCTCACCTCCGTCCTGGTCGACGTCTGCCGGCGCAAGCCGGCCCGGGCCGCGGCGTCCGAGCCCCGCCCCGCGGCCCACACGCCCCCGGCCCCCGCCCCCCGGCCGACGGCGCTGGCCGAGGACGGCGACGCGGCCCGCATGGCCGGCCTCATCCGCCAGGCCCGGTGGGTGGCGGTGGTCTTCACCCTGTTGCAGTTCCTGCTCTACCAGCCCGCGGCGGGCACCCAGGTGCCCTTCCCCAAGGTGGCGGTGGGCCTGCTCATTGCGGGCGTGCTCGTGGCCGTCAACCTGCTCAGCGCCCGTCGGCCCATGGGCTACGCCCCCCTTGTGCTCGACGCGTCGGTGGTCCTCGCCGTCATCTGGCTGTTCAGCTTCGAGGGGTCGCCCGCGCTGTGGACCCTGCTGATCGTCACCGTGATCGAGGCTGCCATGTTCGGCGAGCTTCGGGCCGCGCTGGCCGCCTGGGCGCTGACCGGCGGCGTGTACGTCGTGCGGGAGTTCTGGGCCGCCCGCCAGTACAACCTGCCCGCCGTCACCCTCGAGTCGCTCACCTACCAGCTCGGCGTCCTCCTCCTGGTGGCGGTGGCCACCGGACACCTGGCCCGGAACTTCAGCCGCACCAGCGAGGAGCACCGGCGGGCCCGGGCCGAGTCCGAGCGACGGGCCGAGCTGCTCGGCCTGGTCGCCGAGGCGGGCCGCAAGCTGGCCGCCCTGGACAGCGACGAGCTGCTCACCGCGGTGGTCGACGCAACCGTCGCCCTCGGCTTCGAGGGGGTGGAGCTGTGCAGCCTGGACGAGTCGACCGGCGCCTGGCGGGTCGACGACCTCCGGGGCCTGGAGGAGAACCGCCTGGGCCAGCCCCTCGACGCCGACCTGACCGAGGTGCTGCGCCACGGCCCCGGCGCCGTCCTGATCGAGGAGGCCCGCCACCAGGACCCGGCCGAGCGCCTGGGCGGGCCCTGGTTCGCCTGCGGCTACCGCTCGGTGATCGCCACCCCCATCCGCAGCGGCGAGACCGTGCTGGCCGCCCTGGTCGCGGGCAGGCGGGCCGACGACCGGGTGACCTCCTCCGAGGTCGAGTGCCTCGAATTGCTGGCCGCCCAGGCGGGCGTCGGGCTGTCGAACGCCCGGCTGGTCGAGCGGGTCCGGCACCAGGCCCTGCACGACGCCCTCACCGGCCTGCCCAACCAACTGCTGTTCGAGGACCGCGTGGCCCAGGCCATGGGCAACGCGGGCCGGACCGGCACCCGGGCCGCGCTGTTGTTCACCGACCTTGACCGGTTTAAGAAGATCAACGACACCCTGGGCCACGACTTCGGCAACGAGCTCCTGCGCCAGGTGGCGGGGCGCCTGCTCGGCGTCATCCGCTCGGGCGACACCGTGGCCCGCATGGGCGGCGACGAGTTCACCCTGCTGTTGCCCAACCTGCACCAGGGCCGAGACGCGGGCCATGTGGCCGAGAAGGTCCTCGACGCCCTGCGCGCCCCGTTCACGGTGGGCGATCACCAGCTCTTCATCACGGCCAGCGTGGGCATCGCCGTGTACCCCAACGACGGCCTGCGCTACGAGACGCTGTTGCAGCACGCCGACATCGCCATGTACCGGTCCAAGGCCGCGGGCGGGAACTGCTCCGAGCAGTACGCGGCGATGCCCGACGACACGGGCTACCCCCGCCTGTCGCTGGAGGCCGACCTGCACAACGCGCTGCTGCGCCACGAGCTGCGGGTCGTGTACCAGCCCGTGCTCGACCTGACCGACGGCGGCATCCGGGCCGTCGAGGCCCTGGTGCGCTGGCGCCACCCCGAGCTGGGCGAGATCGGGCCCGCCGAGTTCCTCCCCCTGGCCGAAGAGGCGGGCCTCATGGGCACCATCGACACCTGGGTCATGGAGACGGCGTGTGCCAAGGCGGTCGAGTGGCATCGGCACGGCTCCGCCTCGACTCTGCGGGTGGCGGTCAACGTGTCCGGCCGCCAGCTTCAGCACCCCCGGTTCACCGACATCGTGCTGGCCGCGCTCGTGCGCACCGGCCTGGCCCCCGACATGCTCGAGCTGGAGGTCACCGAGGGCTCCGGCGTGGCCGACGGGCCGGAGGTGCGCGCCTCGCTGGCCCTGCTCCGCACGGCCGGGGTGCGGGTGGCGATCGACGACTTCGGCACCGGCTACTCGATGCTCAGCAGGCTGCGCGGCTTCCCGCTCGACACGCTGAAGATCGACCGGTCGTTCATCGCCGAGATCCGCGAGGCGGGGGACGACGCGCCGATCGTGTCCGCCACCATCGCCATGGCCCGCTCGCTTGGCCTGGAGGTGGTGGCCGAGGGGGTGGAGGTGGACGCCCAGGTCGGCTTCCTGCGCGACGCCGGGTGCGACCTGGCCCAGGGCTTCCTCTTGGGCCGGCCCCTGGAGGCCGACCAGGTCGTCGACCTGCTCGCCCCCGTGGGCTGACCGCCCGCCCCCCTTCTTCCATCGGTCAGTTCGCCGCCGGGCAGGTGGCGATAAGCGGCCTATGGAGGCGCAAAGCGCGGCGCGTCAGTCGGGCTCGCCCGCGTCGGGGTCGCCCGCGGTACTCGTCCCGCCCCGCACCGGGTCGGCCTCCAACGCCTCGGTCGCGGTGGGCGGGTCGAACCCCTCGGCCACCCGCGGCCTGCGGAACGGCGTGGCGTCGTCCCTGGACGTCTCGCCGGACGCGGGGCCGCGCGGCGGCGTCGAAGGCGAGGGCCACTCACCCCCGCCGACCATGTTCTCCCGGCCCACGTTCTCCTGGGCGTTGTCCGGGTCGACCCCTGTGACGGTGGTCTCGGAGTCGGTCGGCGCATTCGATGGCTGCTCGGGCATCGGTGCAGTCCTTCCCGGGTAGGTTCGCCCTCATGCAGATGTGGCCGGGACAGCCCTACCCGCTCGGGGCCAGCTATGACGGGGCAGGCACCAACTTCTCCATCTTCTCCGAGGTGGCCGAGAAGGTGGAGCTGTGCCTGTTCGACGACGCAGGCACCGAGGTCCGGGTCGTTCTGCCCGAGGTCACCGCCCTGTGCTGGCACGGCTACCTCCCCAACATCGGGCCTGGCCAGCGCTACGGCTACCGGGTCCACGGTCCCTACGACCCGGCCCAGGGCCTGCGCTGCAACCCGAACAAGCTCCTGCTCGACCCCTACGCCAAGGCGGTGGAGGGCGAGGTCAAGTGGGACCAGGCCGTGTTCCCCTACACGTTCGGGCAGGAAGGCTCCCGCAACGACGCCGACTCGGCCCCGTTCGTGCCCAAGTCGGTGGTGCACAACCCGTGGTTCGACTGGGACAACGACCGCCACCCGCGCACGCCGCTGCACGACACCGTCATCTACGAGATGCACGTCAAGGGCTTCACCGCCACCCACCCCGGCATCCCGGAGGAGGAGCGGGGCACGTACGCGGCGCTGTCGCACCCGGTGGCCGTCGAGTACCTCACCGGCCTGGGCGTGACGGCCGTCGAGCTGCTGCCCGTCCACCAGTTCATCCACGACTCGACCCTGGACGAGAAGGGCCTGCGCAACTACTGGGGCTACAACTCCATCGGGTTCCTGGCCCCCCACAACGACTACTCGTCCAGCGGGCACCTCGGCCAGCAGGTGCAGGAGTTCAAGACGATGGTCAAGACCCTGCACGAGGCGGGGATCGAGGTCATCCTCGACGTCGTCTACAACCACACGGCCGAGGGCAACCACCTCGGGCCCGTCCTCAGCTTCAAAGGCATCGACAACCCGGCGTACTACCGCCTGGTGGACGGCGACCCGGCCCACTACTACGACACCACCGGCACCGGCAACAGCCTGAACATGCGCCACCCGCACGTGCTGCAACTGATCATGGACTCGCTGCGGTACTGGGTGGAGGAGATGCACGTCGACGGGTTCCGGTTCGACCTGGCCGCCACCCTGGCCCGCCAGTTCCACGAGGTCGACCGGCTCGCGACCTTCTTCGAGCTCGTCCAGCAGGACCCGGTCGTCAGCCAGGTGAAGCTCATCGCCGAGCCGTGGGACGTCGGCCCGGGCGGCTACCAGGTCGGCGGCTTCCCCCCGCTCTGGACGGAGTGGAACGGCCGCTACCGCGACACCGTCCGCGACTTCTGGCGCGGCGAGGAGGCCGCCCTCGGGGAGCTCGCCCTCCGGTTCACCGGCTCCTCGG
>DASYMT010000294.1:0-9083 GCA_036008925.1 Acidimicrobiales bacterium
CACTGTCATCGATCTGCACGACCCCCGCCGACCTACGGCGCGCGGGGAGCTGCAGATGCCCGGCTTCTCCTCCTACCTCCATCCGCTGAGCGACTCCGTGCTGCTCGGCGTGGGAATGGGGCCGGGAGAGCAGGGCGGACAGGGACTGCAACTGTCGCTGTTCGACGTGGGCAACCCTGACCGCCCTGCTCGCATCGCCAACCGGGTGCTCGACCACGCGTGGTCCCCCGCCCAGCACGACCACCACGCGTTCCTCTGGTGGCCCGCCACCAACCAGCTCGTCCTCCCCTACGACCAGTACGCCGAGGGGGCCCAGCGCACGGGTGCGCTGGTCATCCCGGTCGACCTGAAGACGGGGTTCGGCACGCAGTCCGACATCCACCACTTCGGCCGCACGGTCGACCGCTCCGAGCAGATCCAGCGGGCCCTGGTGGCCGACGGGCGGCTGCTGACCTTGTCGCAGGCAGGCCTGCTGACCAGCGACCTGGCCTCGCTCAAGGAGCGGGCGTGGCTGGCCTGGTGACGGTGGCCGGGTCGGTGCGCACGTCGAAGCCGCCGCGCTCGACCAGCCAGTCGCGGTTGGCCCGGTGGAGGCCGTCGCCCCGGTCGTAGCGGTTCAACAGGACGACGACCGGCGCCAGCGGCTCGAAGGGCCGGGTCGCCAGCCGCACCGCGTTGATGGCGCCGAGTCCGGCCTCGGCCACCAGCAGCACCAGGTCGGGCTTCAAGATGGCGGCCAGGTCGGCCGTGTCGCCCCCGTCTGAGGCCATGGGCGACAATGGCCCGCCCGCCCCCTCCACCAGGCCGACCTCGACCCCTTCGGGCCAGTGCAATTCCCCCACCAGGTCCGCCAGGGTGAACGGCGGCCTGCCCAACGCCTCGGCCGCCATGAACGGGGCCATCGGCCGCTCGTACCACCGGTGGGCCGGGCATACGTCATGGGGCGACTGGCCCGAGGCGGCGGCCAGCAGGTCGGCGTCGGTGGGCCCGTCGGCCGGGTCGAACGACTGGGCGGGCTTGCGGGCGGCCACGGCCACGCCTTCCGAGCGCAGCGCCCGCAGCAGCGCGGACCCCACCCAGGTCTTGCCCACCTCGGTGCCGGTGCCTGAGACGACGATTACTTGCCGAGGCAACGAAGACGGCCAAGCCCGTCGAGCAGCAGGTCGATGTGGCCGTCGGTGTGCGCGGCGGACAGGGCCACCCGCAGCCGGGACGTGCCGACCGGGACGGTGGGCGGCCGGATGGCGGGCACCAGCACGCCCCGCTCCAACAGCGCGGCGGCCGCGGCCAGCGCGGCGGCCTCGTCGCCCAGCATGACCGGGATGACCGGTGACGGGTGCCCCGGCCGCACCCGCTCGACGTGGCCCCGCAGCCGGGCCATGAGCGCATCGCCCTCGGCCGAGCGCACCACCCGCAGCGCGGCCAGGGCGGCGGCCGAGTCGGCGGGCGTTGCCGCCGTGGTGAAGATGTAGGGGCGGGCCCGGTTCACCAGCAGCTCCGTCAGCGGACGGGGCCCGGCCGCAAAACCGCCCAGCGAGCCGAGCGTCTTCGACAGCGTCCCGACCCGCACCACCGGGGCGCCGCCGAAGTCCGGGTGCGGCCCAAGCACGGCGTGGGCCTCGTCCACCACCAGCAGCGCGCCCCGCCGCCCGCACACCTCGGCCAACTCGTCTACCGGGGCCGTGTCGCCGTCCATGGAGAACACGGTGTCGGTCACGACCAGGGCCCGGCCCGGCCAGTCGGCCAGCACCTTCTCCACCCGCTCCACGTCGCCGTGCGGGTACACCTCGGTCTGGGCCCGGGCCAGTCGGCAGCCGTCCACGATCGACGCGTGGTTCAGCTCGTCCGACAGCACCAGCACGCCGGGGCCGCCGAAGGTGGCGAGCACGCCCAGGTTGGCCGCGAACCCGGTGGGGAACAGCACGGCCGACTCCGCCGCCTTCCACTCGGCCAGCTCGTGCTCGAGCTCGTCGTGGACGGGCCGGGACCCCACCACCAGCCGGGCCGCCCCCGCGCCCGCACCCCAGCGGTCGAGGGCCTCGTGGGCCGCGGCGATGACACGCGGGTGGGCGGTCAGGCCCAAGTAGTCGTTGGAGGCGAAGGACACGACCGGCGCGCCCGTGGCGGTCAACACGCCAGTCGGGCCGCGGGCGTCGAGGCCGCGGGGCGCCCGCCACCGGCCCGCGGCCCGGATGGCCGCGGCCTGGTCATCGGCCCAGGCCCCCCAGTCGGCGGTCACGCCCGGCACACCTCGGCGATGGAGGCGGCCAGCACGGCGACGATGCGCTCGACCTCGTCGGCCGTGGTCGTGAGCATCGGCATCAGCACGACCACGTCGCCCAGGGGCCGCAGCAGCACGCCCCGGCGCACGGCCTCGGCGCACACCCGCCTGCCCCAGCGCAGCCCGTCGGCGGGCGGGGCCAGCTCAACCCCGCCCATCAAGCCGCACAGCCGGATCTCCTTGACCGCCGGGTGCGGGCCGACCGCCTCGTGCAGCCGGGCGCCGAGCTGGGCCGACCGGGCCTGCACGTTGGCCAGCACGTCCCACTCGTCCAGCAGTTGGAGGTGGCGGCGGGCCACCGCCGCGGCCAGCGCGTTCCCGCCGTAGGAGTGCCCGTGGTACAGGGTCTTCTCCGACAGGTCGGGCCCGATGAAGGCGTCGAACACGGGTCCCGACGCCACGGTGGCCGAGAGGGCCAGGTAGCCGCCGGTGATGCCCTTGCCCAGGACCAAAAGGTCGGGGCGCAGGCCGCACTGCTCGGACGCGAACAGGGTGCCGGTGCGGCCGAAGCCGGTGGCCACCTCGTCGCAGACCAGCAGCACCTCGGCCCGTCGACAGGCCTGGCCCAGCCTGGCCAGCGCGGCGGGGTCGTGGAGGCGCATGCCCGCCGCGCCCTGCACCAGAGGCTCGACGATGACCGCGGCCAGGCGGGCGGCGTGCTGCTCGACCAGCTCGGCCATGGCCGTCACCGACGGGGCCCGCAGGACGGGGAAGCGCAAGGGGTCGAACAGGTCGGTGCCGAACCCGCCCGCGCCCACGGACAGCGAGCCGACGGTATCGCCGTGGTACGCGTCGTCGAGGGCGAGGTAGGCGGTGCGGCCCGCCACCCCCCGGTTGGCCCAGAACTGGAAGGCGACCTTGAGGGCCTGCTCCACCGCCGCGGCCCCGTCGGAGGCGAAGAGGAAGTGGGGCTGGTCGACCGGCACCACCCGGGCCAGGTCCTCGGCCAGCTCGACCACCGCCCGGTTGCCGTTGCCGAGCATGGTCGAGTGGGCCACCCGGTCGAGCTGGGCGCGTACGGCGTCGTCGAGCTCGGGGACCCGATGGCCGAGGGTGGTGACCCACAGCGAGGAGATGGCGTCGAGGTAGCGGGTGCCCTCGACGTCGATCAGCTCGCGGCCCTCAGCCCGCTCCACCATGAGCGGCTGGTTGGCCGCGTAGGCGCCCATCTGGGTGAACCCGTGCCACACGACCGCCGCGGCGCGTGCCACCCATTCGTCGTTCGTCGACCCCATAGACGGCGCACGTTAGGGGCCGGCCCCTTGATGATGCCGATGGGGGTTATACCAAGTGGCGTTATACCGAGTGGTATAGTGCCGGGCGTGACCAACGGCAGGAACCCCTATCACTACGGGACCCCGGTGGAGGCTGAGCACTTCACCGGCCGGGACGAGGAGCTGGCCGCCCTGGTGAGCAGGCTGCGCAACGGAATCAACGCCTTCGTGATGTCGCCCCGCCGGTTCGGCAAGACGTCGCTGCTGCTGCGGGCCGAGCGCGAGCTGGCGGCCGATGGGGCCGCCGCCGTCCACGTGAACGTCCTGCGCTGCCGGGACCTGCCTGCCTTGGCCGGGGCGCTGACCACCGCGGCGTACCACACGGCAGGGCGTTGGCACCGGGCCGCCCACGCCGTGCCCGAGTTCCTCAAGCGGGTGCGGGGCAACCCGACCATCACCTTCGACGGCGACCGGCCCAAGTTCACCTTCGAGCCCCGGCTGAGCGACGCCGACGCCGACACCGTGATCGCCGACGTCTACCGCCTCTTGGGCGAGACGTCCCGCAAGGTGCCCGCCCTGCTCGTGCTCGACGAGTTCCAGGCCGTCATCACCCTGGCGCCCCACCTGCCCGCCCTGCTCAAGAGCCTGGCCGACGAGCACCTGCACGTGTCGCTGGTGGTGGCCGGGTCGAAGAAGCACTTGATGGAGGGCCTGGTGGCCAGCCCCAACGCCGCGTTGTACGGCATGGCCGAGCGGATCGAGCTGGGGCCGCTGCCCCGGCCGGTGATGGCCCAGTACCTCAGGGAGCGGGCCGAGGCGGGCCGCAAGCGGATGACCGCGGCGGTGGCCGAGCAGCTCGTCGACCTGGCCTGGCCCGCGCCCAACGACATCCAGCGCCTGGCCTATGAGGCCTACGACGCGGCCGGGGCCAGGCTGGACGAGGACGCGGTGCTGAGCGGCCTGGAGCGGGCCGTGGCCCACGAGGCCGCCACCTATGCCGAGCGCTTCGAGCGCCTGTCCCCCGGCCAGCGCAGGCTGGTGGTGGCCGTGGCCGACGAGTCGCCCCGCCAGCCCTACGCGGCGGAGTTCGCCGTGCGCACCGGCCTGGCCAACCCGTCGTCGGTGCGCAAGGCGGTCGACGCGCTGGAGGCCGACGAGGTCATCGTGAGCCGGGACGGGGCTTTGGCCGTCGGCGACCCCTTCTTCGCGGCCTGGCTGCGGGCCTCGTCCTAGCCCTGGCCCGAGGAGGACCAGGATCCTCCAAGCGGAGGCGTGCCCAAGGTGACGAGGCTCAACTGTGCTCGGAGACCTCGTAGATCTCGTCGGCCACCAGGCCGTGGGCCTCGCGGTGGACCGTGTTGGCCGTTTCGGCATCGGGCGCCTCGACCAGGCAGAAGATCTTGCCCGCCTTCTCGTCCACCCAGTACCGCTTGTACTCGACCCCGTGCTTGTCCTGGGTGGCCAGGTCGGCCTGGTGGGCTTGCGCCACGTCGGCCTCGGTCACCCCGCCGTCGATGTTGTGCACGTCCATATACAGCGGCATCCAACGCTCCCCTCGGCGACGCCCCGTGCGCCGCTCGGCGCCATCCTGCCGCGCGCCGGGGGCATTCGTACACCCCCAATCGGCTTCGAAGCCGATCAGGCCCAGTGGCCGGGGAGGCGGTCGGGCACGACGACGGCCCGGCCCGCCAGGCGGCCGGTGCCGAGGCAGGCGGCCAGCAGGGCCAGTGCGGCCGGGGGCGCGGGCACCAGCAGGGTGAGGGCCAGGCCCACCACCACCACCGTGCCCGCCAGGTGCTCCATCCGCGAGCCCCACACCGCGAGCTGGGTCAGGCCCAGCGCACAGGCGACGACAAGCAGGCTGAGTCCAAGCACGCCGGGCACGCGAGATAGATCGGCAGGCGGCGGCGGGGCGTGAGGCTTCGGCGGCGCGGCGTGAGGCTTAGGCCGCGGGGTCCCACGCGGCCAGGTCGGTCAGGCGGGGGTCGTTCGAGAACATCTCGACCAGCGGCATCTTCACGCCGATGCGCTTCTGCATCCGCTCCACCTCCGTGACCTGGTTCCACAGCACCAGGGTCACGACCACGCCCTCGCTCCCGGCGCGGGCGGTGCGGCCTGAGCGGTGGAGGTAGGCCTTGTGGTCCTCAGGCGGGTCGTAGTGGACGACCACGTCGATCTCGTCCACGTGGATGCCGCGGGCGGCCACGTCGGTGGCGACCAGGGCGGCCAGCTTGCCCTCGGAGAAGTCCTTGAGGGCCCGCTCCCGCTGGGTCTGGCGCAGGTCGCCGTGGATGGCCCCCGCCTTCACGCCCTCCCGCTTGAGCTGCATGGCCAGCCGGTCGGCGCCCCGCTTGGTGCGCACGAAGATCAGCGTGCGGTAGTTGGCGTTGGCAATCGAGGCCGCCACCTTGGGCTTGTCGAGCTGGTGCACGTTGATGAAGCGGTGGAGCATGGCGTCGACGGTGACGGTCTCGGACACGACCTCGTGGCGCACCGGCTCGTGCAGGTACTTGCGCACCAGGTGGTCGACGTCGCCGTCGAGGGTGGCCGAGAACAGCAGCGTCTGGTGCTCCCCGCTGATGCGCCGCAGCACCCACTCGACCTGGGGCATGAAGCCCATGTCGGCCATGCGGTCGGCCTCGTCGAGGACGATCATCTCCAGGTCGGCCACGGACACGTCGCCCCGGTCGCCCAGGTCGATCAGCCGGCCCGGGGTGGCGATCACGATGTCGACGCCGGTGGCCAGCGACTTGATCTGGCGGTCCATGCGGGCGCCGCCGTACACGGCCACGACCTTCTTGCCCGCGGCCTTGGCCAGCGGGGCGAGCACGTCGTACACCTGCACGGCCAGCTCGCGGGTGGGGACCAGCACCAGGCCACGGGGCCGCTTGGGACGGCCTGCCGAGGTGCGCTGGAGCAGGGGGAGGCCGAAGGCCAGGGTCTTGCCCGAGCCCGTCTTGGCCTTGCCGCACACGTCGTGGCCCGCAAGGGCGTCGGCGATGGTGAGGCCTTGAATGGCGAAGGGCTCGATGATGCCCTGCTCGGCCAGTGCGGCGACGAGCGCAGGGGCGACGCCAAGCGCGTCAAAAGTGGACAACTGTCTCCAATCGTTGCTGTGTGGTGGGCCCGCCTCCACATCACGCAAACGAGAGAGGTTGGCCCGCGAGTCGCCCCGTTGGCGTGCTCGCAAGGAACAGGGTAGCGGGTATCGGGGTACGTACGACACATGGCCGATCCCGACACCATCAAGGCCGACATCATCAAGGCTGTGCTCGCCCTGCACACCTGGGCGGTGGTGGGCTGCTCCCCCGACCCCCGCCGGGCCAGCCACGACGTGGCGGGCTTCCTCCACGGCAAGGGCCACCGGGTCATCCCCGTCCACCCCGACTGGGGCTATCCCACACTGGCCGACATCCCTGCGTCCGAGGGCGTCGAGGTGGTGGACGTCTTCCGCCGCTCGGAGGAGGCCGGACGCCACATCGACGAGGCCGTCGAGATCGGGGCCAAGGCGGTGTGGACGCAGCTCGGCGTGGTCGACCGCGCCGCGGCCCGTCGAGCCGAGGCCGCCGGGCTGCTCGTGGTCATGGACCACTGCCCCAAGATCGAGTACCCCCGCCACGGCCAGTAGCGTTGACCGGCCATGCCCGAACGCCAAGACCTCCGCAACGTCGCCATCGTCGCCCACGTCGACCACGGCAAGACCACCCTCGTGGACGCCATGCTCTGGCAGTCGGGCGCCTTCCGGGCCAACCAGGACGTGAACGAGCGGGTCATGGACTCGATGGACCTGGAGCGGGAGAAGGGCATCACCATCCTGGCCAAGAACACCGCGGTCAGGCACGGCGGCCGCAAGATCAACATCATCGACACGCCGGGCCACGCCGACTTCGGCGGCGAGGTGGAGCGGGGCCTGACCATGGTCGACGGCGTGCTGCTGCTGGTCGACGCGTCGGAGGGGCCGCTCCCCCAGACCCGCTTCGTGCTGCGCAAGGCGCTTGAGGGCCACTTGCCCGTGGTGCTGGTCGTCAACAAGGTCGACCGCCCCGACGCCCGCATCAAAGAGGTCATCGACGAGGTCTACGAGCTGTTCTTGGACCTCGACGCCGACGAGCACCAGATCGAGTTCCCCATCGTGTACTGCAACGCCAGGGCGGGCCGGGCCTCGCTCGACCCGGCCGACGCGGGCACCGACCTCGAGCCGCTGTTCGAGGTGCTCTACGACCGCATCCCGGCCCCGTCCTACGAGGAGGGCCATCCCCTTCAGGCCCTCGTCACCAACCTGGACGCCTCGCCCTACCTCGGCCGCCTGGCCCTGTGCCGGGTCCACCAGGGCGTGATCCGCAAGGGCCAGCAGGTGGCGTGGTGCCGGGCCGACGGCAGCATCGAGCGGGTCAAGGTCAGCGAGCTGTACGTCACCGAGGAGCTCCACCGGGTGGCGGCCGAGGAGGCCGGGCCGGGCGAGATCATCGCCATCGCCGGGCTGGCCGACGTCACCATCGGCGAGACCCTGGCCGACCCCGAGGACCCCCGCCCCCTCCCCGTCATCAAGGTGGACGAGCCCAGCCTGGGGATGACCGTCGGGATCAACACGTCGCCCCTCGCAGGCCAAGAGGGGTCGAAGCTCACGGCCCGGCTGCTCAAGTCCCGGCTCGACACCGAGCTGGTCGGCAACGTGTCGCTGCGGGTGCTGCCCACCGAGCGGCCCGACACGTGGGAGGTCCAGGGCCGGGGCGAGCTGCAACTGGCGGTGCTGGTCGAGATGATGCGCCGGGAGGGCTTCGAGCTGACCGTGGGCAAGCCCCAGGTGCTGACCCGCGTCGTGAACGGCAAGATCCACGAGCCGGTGGAGCGGGTCTCCGTCGACGTGCCCGAGGACTTCCTCGGCGTCGTCACCCAGCTCCTGGCCCTGCGCAAGGGGCGCATGGAGCACATGGTCAACCACGGGACGGGCTGGGTCCGCATGGAGTACCTGGTGCCGTCCCGGGGGCTGATCGGCTTCCGCACCGAGTTCGTCACCGAGACCCGCGGGACAGGCATCCTGCACCACGTGTTCGACCGGTTCGAGCCGTGGCACGGCGAGCTGCGCACCCGGCCGTCGGGCTCGCTGGTGGCCGACCGCCGGGGGCCGACCACGACCTACGCGCTGCTCAACCTCCAGGAGCGGGGGGCCATGTTCACCGGGCCCGGGGTCGAGGTGTACGAGGGCATGATCGTCGGGGAGAACGCCCGGTCCGAGGACATGGACGTGAACCCGGCCAAGGAGAAGAAGCTCACCAACATCCGCAACTCGGCGGGCGAGGAGACGGTGCGGCTCATCCCCCACCAGAACCTGTCGCTGGAGCAGGCCCTGGAGTTCATCCGGGAGGACGAGTGCGTGGAGGTCACACCCAAGTCGGTGCGACTGCGCAAGGTGGTGCTCGACCAGACCGAGCGGGGCCGGAAGACGGCGCAGGCCAAGCGGGCCCGACTGGCCGAGGAGTCCTAGCCCTCTTCATCGGGTGCGCTCGCGGCGTCTGGAGGACGGGCCGCGTGGAATCGGCGCGCTATGTCCTCCAGAGCGTGCGGTGGGCGGGGCGGGCGGGGCATCC
>DASYMT010000295.1:0-1842 GCA_036008925.1 Acidimicrobiales bacterium
CCGTCTGCTTGCCCGCCGCCCTGCCCGCCTTCACTGGTCACGTGACCGCCGGCAGTCGGCGGACAACTGGCCGCAGGACGCGGGCGGTGGAGGGCGGCGAGGAGCAGGGCGGCGAACGCGATGAGCAGGCCCGGGAGCTGGACCCGCGCGCGCTTGGCCATGACGAGGACGTACCCCCTGACCTGGGCGGCTACGCCCGGAAGCCAGCGAGGCCCGGCCAGCAGTCGCCCGGCGTGGTCCGCCAGTCGTACAGGCTGCCGCCGATCGAGCGGGTGTCGATGGCCGCCCGCCGGTAGGCCTCCACGTCGGCCGCGGCGGTCCCCTGGCCCAGGCCGCCGATGGGGTGCACGGGCAGGTCGGCCACGCCCACGTTGGCCCGCAGCCTGTCCACGTTCTCCTTGGTGTAGCGGTACGCGTCCCGGTAGCCCGACGCCGCCTTGCGGTTGGTCCAGTACCCCATGGTCATCCACACGTCGTACGACGGGGCGATCTCTTTGTAGGGGAAGTTGGGCCAGTAGTTCGGGTTCACCACCTCGAGCACGACGGGCGGCAGCGCGATGGCGCCGATGGTGCGGCCGGGCAGGGCGTCGCGCAGGGCCCGGCTGAACTCGACGAGGCGGCGGTTGCGCTCGTTTACGTCCGACACGTTGCGGGCCTCGATGTCGACGGCCACGCTGTCCACGTCCTTCAGCTTGGCCATGGCCGCCATGCGCTCCAGGTCGCGCTGGGGGTTCTCCAGGGTGGGCAGGTACCAGGCCACCGTGCGCAGGCCCTTCTCCTTGGCCCGGCGCAGGATCGGCAGCAGCAGGTCCGGGTCGACCAGGTCGCCCGGCGCGTCCCACTTGGAGGCCTGGATGGCGAGGGTCTGCACGCCCCGGGCGGCCATGGCGTCCACGTCGGCCACGCCCGTCCCCGGGTGGCCATTGGTGTAGCTGTTCGACCAGTCGTACACGTCCGACCAGGTGCCCAGGCCCACGTACGGGGCCAGGCCCACGGGCACCGCGGGCGGGGTGAGCCGGCCCACCGAGGGGGCGGCCGCCGCGTGCACGGCCGGGGCGGGCTTGGGCGCAGGCGCGGGCCTCGGCTTCGGCGCGGTGGTGGGCGGCGGCGCCATGGTGGTGGGCGGCAGGGGCGGGGCCGTGGTTGCGGTCGTCGTGGTGGTCACCTCGACCAGGCGCAGGGCCTCCTCCAGCCCGCCCACGCGGGGGCCGAGCCCGGTCCGCAGGCGGCCGTGGGACGGGCCCGCGTCGTCGTGCACGCCCAGAGCCGTCCCCGACAGGACGAGGAGGGCGGCCACCGCGGCCCACAGGGCGCGCCGAAGGGGTCCGGTGCTGTGTGCGTGCATCTCCGCCGTTCCCCCGAGCTAGGAAAAGACCTGGTCAGGCCTCGTCCGAGTCCTCGGCCTCCTCGGCATCGTCGGCCTCTTCGGTGTAGAGGCACCATGAGGCGTGCTCCGCTCCGGGCGCGGCGCTGCACTCGGGGCAGGGGTCGGTGGAGACGGGTCGCTCCCCGAGGCTTACCTGCTTGAGCGCACGCGCTTCCTCGAAGCGGCGGTGCCGTCCCTTCTTCACGAGCAGCTCCCCGGTCGATCAACCGTCGGTCAGTGCGCCAGTGTAGGCGGTCCACCAGCGTAGACGGACACCCGTCAGGTGCCCATTAGGGTGGCCCGCCATGGCCGAGGACTTCGACCCGCAGGCGATGATCGAGCGGTTCAAGGAGCGGGCCCGGGCCGTCCGCAGCCGGGGCGTGCCCCCGGTCGAGGGGCCCGAGCGGCAGCGGTTCATCCAGCAGGCCAAGACCGACTACATGGACTACGCCATGCTGAGCGACGCCACCGCCGCC
>DASYMT010000296.1:0-3787 GCA_036008925.1 Acidimicrobiales bacterium
CTTCGGCGAGGGCGTGGGCGTGGCCACCCTGTTCGTGCGGGGCGCCGACCCCCGGGCCGAGGTCGAGCGGGCGGCCAAGGAGGAGGGCCTCGACGTGGTGGGCTGGCGCACACCGGCCACCGACGAGTCGCAGTTGGGCGAGCAGGCCGCGGCCAGCCGCCCGGAGATCGTGCAGGCCCTGTTCCAGGCGGCCGACGGCCAGGGCAGCGAGCGGGCCGCCTACCGCATGCGCCGCCGCATCGAGCGGGCCACCGAGGGCACGTACGTGGCGAGCTGCTCGTTCCGCACGGTGGTCTACAAGGGCCTGGTGGCGGCCGACCTGCTCGGCCGCTTCTACCTCGACCTGGCCGACGAGCGCTTCGAGGCGCCGTTCGCCGTGTTCCATCAGCGCTTCTCGACCAACACCCTGCCCACGTGGGAGCGGGCCCAGCCCTTCCGCACGCTGTGCCACAACGGCGAGATCAACGCCATCGCAGGCAACGTCAACCGCATGCGGGCCAGGGCCGTGCTCGGCACCGAGGCGGCCGGGCTCGGGCCCGAGGAGCTGTTCCACCCCGTGCTCGACGACGACGACTCCGACTCGGGCATGCTCGACTCGGCCGTCGAGCTGCTCGTGCGCGGGGGCCGGGACATCCGCCACGCGGCGGCCATGCTCGTGCCCGAGGCGTGGGAGGGGGCCAAGGACCTCGACCCCGAGGTGCGCGGCTTCTACCGCTATCACGCCTCGATCATGGAGCCGTGGGACGGGCCCGCCGGGCTGGTCTTCACTGACGGCCTCGGCGTCGGCGCCGCCCTCGACCGAAATGGACTGCGCCCCTTGCGCTACCTGGTGTGCGAGGACGGCCTGGTCGTGGCCTGCTCCGAGGTGGGCGCGGTCAGCGTCCGGGGCCGGGGCTCGGTGAAACGGGGCAGGCTGGGCCCGGGCGAGATGCTGTTCATCGACCCGAGCCGGGGCGTGCTGCTCGACGCGGACTGCAAGGAGCGGGTGGCCGCGGGCGCGCCCTACACGCGGTGGGCGGCCGACGGCCTGCGCCGCGTCGACTCGGGCCGCCCCATCGACGACGTGTTCGACCCGTCGGAGTTGGAGCACCGGCAGGTGGCCCACGGGTTTACCGACGAGGAAATCCGCCTGGTCTTGAAGCCGATGGTGGTGGACGCCAAGGAGCCGGTGTTCTCCATGGGCGACGACTCGCCGCTCCCCCACCTGGCGGGCCGGCCCCGTCCCATCCACCACTACCTGAAGCAGCGCTTCGCCCAGGTGACCAACCCGCCCATCGACCACCTGCGCGAGCGGCTGGTCATGAGCGTGCGCACGCTGCTGGGGCCGCGCCAGCCCATCCTCACCGAGTCGGCCGAGGCGGCCCGGCTGGTGGAGCTGCCGTCGTTCTTCGTGTATCCGTCGACGGTGGCCCGGCTGCTCGACGGGGCGGGCTCCGACCTGGGGTCGGCCGTGTTGGACTGCACGTTCCCTGTGGCCGACGGGCCTTCCGGATTGCAGGCCGCGGTCGACCGGGTGTGCCGGGAGGCCGAGGCCGCCGTGCGCGACGGCGTGGCGCTGTTGTTCCTGGACGACGCGGCGGTGGGCGTCGACCGGGCGCCGGTGCCGTCGATCCTGTCGACCGGCGCGGTGCACCACCGGCTCATCAAGGCCGGGCTGCGCCAGGCGGGGTCGCTCGTGGTCATCGCCGACGACGTGCGCGACGTGCACGGCGTGGCCTGCCTGTTGGGCTACGGGGCCGACGCCATCTGCCCCCGCCTGGCCCTGCAGACCATCGCGGCCGACGCCGACGCGTCGGAGTCCGACCTCACCTCGGCCGAGGCCCAGGAGCGGTTCCAGACCGCGGTCGAGGACGGCGTGCTGAAGATCCTGTCGAAGATGGGCATCTCCACCGTCGACTCGTACCGGGGGGCGCAGGTCTTCGAGGTGATCGGCCTGTCGTCCGAGGTGGTCGACGTGAGCCTGGCGGGCACGCCCTCGACCGTGGGCGGCATCGGGTGGGCCGCCCTGGGCGCCGACGTCCTGGCCCGCCACGGCGAGTCGGGCCTCAGCAACCCGGGCTACTACCGGGACAAGGGCGTGAAGCGGGGCGGCGAGTACCACACCCACAACAAAGAGGTGGTCGACGCGCTGAACAACATGGCCGCCGCCCATCTGTTGCAGAAGGCCATCAAGGCGGGCCGGGACGAGCTGTACGACCAGTACGCCTCGTTGGTGAACGAACGGCCCGCGGCCGAGCTGCACGACCTGTTGGAGCTGGTGCCGATCGGGCCTGCGGTCGCACTCGAAGAGGTGGAGCCGGCCGAGGCCATCTGCCGGCGGTTCTCGACCGGGGCCATGTCCCATGGGTCGCTGTCGGCCGAAGCCCACGAGACGCTGGCCCAGGCCATGAACCTCATCGGGGGCAAGTCGAACTGCGGCGAGGGGGGCGAGGACCCGTACCGCTACCGCACCCGGGGCACCGGCGCGTCGGACAAGAACTCGCGCATCAAGCAGATCGCCTCGGGCCGCTTCGGCGTGACCCCCGAGTACTGCGCCTTCGCCGACGAGCTCAACATCAAGATGGCCCAGGGCTCCAAGCCGGGCGAGGGGGGCCAGCTTCCGGGCACCAAGGTGAGCGAGGAGATCGCCCGCCTGCGCCACACCCAGCCGGGGGTGACCCTCATCTCGCCCCCGCCCCATCACGACATCTACTCGATCGAGGACCTGGCCCAGCTCATCTTCGACCTGAAGCAGGTGAACCGCTACGCCGACGTGTCGGTGAAGCTGGTGGCCGAGGACGGGGTGGGCACCATCGCCGCGGGCGTGGTCAAGGCCCTGGCCGACGTGGTGCAGATCAGCGGGGCCAACGGCGGGACCGGCGCGTCGCCCCTGTCGTCCATCAAGCACGCGGGCCTGCCCTGGGAGCTTGGCCTGGCCGAGACCCAGCAGGTGCTGATCGACAACGACCTGCGCTCCCGGGTGCGGGTGCGGGTGGACGGCGGCTTCATGACCGGGCGAGACGTGGTGGTCGCCGCCCTGCTCGGGGCCGACGAGTACAGCTTCGGCACCGCGGCCATGATCGCCGAGGGCTGCATCATGCTGCGGTCCTGCCACAAGGACACGTGCAAGCCGGGCATCGCCACCCAGCGGCCTGCCCTGCGGGCCAACTTCAAGGGGACGCCCGAGGGTGTCGCCGCCTACTTCACCTTCATGGCCCAGGAGGTGCGCCGGCTCTTGGCGTCTTTGGGCATGCGGTCGCTGGACGAGGCCATCGGCCGGGTGGAGTGCCTGCGCCAGCGGGTGACCGGCGACGAGCGGACCGACGCCATGGACCTGTCGCCGCTGCTCGAGCTGCCCGCTGACATGGGCGACGAGGCGCCGCGCCGGTTCGTCGCCTCGGTGCCGTTGCAGCGGCCCCGCTCGTCACTGGGGGACCAGCTTGAGGCCGACGCCTATCAAGCAGTGTGGGACGGCGACGACGTCGAGCTGTCGTACCCCGTGCGCAACCGCGACCGCACCATCGGCGCCGCGCTGGCGGGCGCGCTGGCCATGGAGTTCGGCGAGAAGCCGCCTAGGGGCACGGCCATGGTGCGGCTCACGGGCGAAGCGGGCCAGTCGTTCGGGGCCTTCCTCGGGCACGGCATCGAGTTGCACCTGACCGGCGAGGCCAACGACTACGTGGGCAAGGGCATGGCAGGCGGCCGCATCGTCGTGCGCCCTCCTGCGGACGACGCGGGCGAGCCGGTGTTGGCGGGCAACACCTGCCTGTACGGGGCCACCGGGGGCGACCTGTTCCTGGCCGGGTCG
>DASYMT010000297.1:0-8637 GCA_036008925.1 Acidimicrobiales bacterium
TTCTCCTTGAGCGCCTCATAGGTCTTGGGCTTCTTCACCGACGGTCCGGGCGACTTCTTGCCGGGCATGTCCCCTCCTTGATCGTGGGCTTCATCGTGGGCCTTGCCGGAAGTCGTTCCCGCTCCGCCGGTTCGTCATTCCGGCCCGCAGCCGTTCAGACTGCGGGGCCGTGATCCGCCTCGACGCCGCCGACGTGCTGTTGCAGTGGGCTGTCGGCGGCCTCTTCTTCCTCTGGGTCACCACCCGCAGGCGGGAGGTGGGCATCGGCTACGGCTGGCTCCTCCGGGGCGTGTACCTGGTGCTGGCCGCGGGCGCGGTGGCCGCGGGCCAGGCCCTCGGCCCGGTCCCCGTGCGCGACGTGTGCGCGGCGCTCACCGCGGTGTCGACCGGCGTGGCACTGGCCGTGTCGGTCGTGCGCCGACGGGCCGGGGTGCGGGGCGAACGGGCCCGGGACGAGCGGCGCAGCGCCCGGGTGGCGGCCATGACCGGCATCGACCGCGACCACGCTGCGCCCGACGTCGACGCCCGCGAGTTCCCGCCCGTGCTCGACCTCGTCCCGGCGGTCGTCGGCCTGGTCGGGCTGGTCTCGGCCGGGCTGGCCGCGGGCGGGCCCGACCTGTTGGCCGTGGTGCGCATGGTGGTGGGGGCCGCCTTCCTCGGGGCCGTCACCGACGCCATGCTCCTCGGCCACTGGTACCTGGTGCAGCCGGGCCTGGGGCGGGGGCCGCTGGAGGAGCTCAACCGCTGGGTCATGTGGACGTGGCCGTTCGAGGTGGCCGCCCTGTTGTGGCCGACCGGGATGGTGTCGGCCCTGAACGGCTCCATCGACGACGGGTACGCGGGCCTGCTGTCGTGGTTCTGGGCGGCCTGCGCGGCCACCACCCTCATCCTCACCTTCGTCACCAAGGCGGCCCTGAAGGAGCGGGCCTACTCGGCCGTGATGGCGGCCACCGGCCTGCTGTACCTGGCCATCCTCACCGCCTTCGGCACCGACCTGGTCGCCCGCGCCATCCTCGCCTCCTAGCCGCCCCGTGGCGGGGAATTCCCGGGCCGAGAAGCGAGAGGGGCCGGCAGCGCGGACGGCGGAGCGGCGGGGAGGGGCAGAGAGTCAGCGGGCGACGAAGTACTTGGCCTGCGGGTGGTGGCACACGATGGCCGACGTGGTCTGCTCGGGCTGGTACTGGAACGACGTCTCCTCGTCGCACGCCACCCCGATCCGGTCGGCACCGAGGATGGCGGCCACCACCGCGTTGTCCTCCAGGTCGGGACAGGCCGGGTAGCCCCACGAGTACCGCCCGCCCCGGTACTGCTGGCGGAACAGCCCGGCCAGGGTGGGCCCGTCCTGGTCGGCGAAGCCCATCTCCTCCCGGATGCGCCGGTGCCACAGCTCGGCCAGCGCCTCGGCCAGCTCGACGCCGAGCCCGTGGAGGAACAGGTACTCCTGGTACTTGTCCTCCTTGAACAGGCGCTGGGCCGCATCCGAGGCGTGCGGCCCCATGGTCACGATGTGGAAGGCGGCGTAGTCCTTGTCGCCCGAGTCCACCGACCGGAAGAAGTCGGCGATGCACAGGAAGGGCGCCTGCTTCTGGCGGGGGAACGAGAACCGGGCCAGCTCCTCGGAGCGGGACTCGTCGGTCCACAGGACCACGTCGTTGCCTTGCGAGTTGGCCGCGAAGTACCCGTACACGACGGCGGGCACGAACACGCCCGACGCCTTGGCCGCCTCCAGCTTCTCGCGCAGCAGCGGCCGCACCCGGGCCTTGAACTGCTCGTCCGTCTCGCCCCCCTCGGGCCGGAAGCCCCACTGGTTGCGGAACAGCGCGGTCTCGTTCACGTACCTGGCGATCTCGTCGATGCCCACGCCCTTGACCACCTGCGAGCCCAGGAACGGCGGGGTGTAGACCTCGTTGTCGACCGCCACCTCGGGCGACCGGGCGGGCACGTCGACGGCCGCGGCCGCCTGCTCCGACCGCCGGGGCGGCAGATTGCGCCCGCCCAGCTCGATCCCGAATGCGTCGTCGTCGGCCAGCGCCCCCGACCGCTTCAACTCCATGAGCCGGTCCATGGTGTGCAGGCCCTCGAAGGCGTCCTTGCCGTAGAACAGCCGGCCGTCGTAGACCTGCCGCAGGTCGCGCTCGACATAGGTGCGCGTCAGCGCGGCCCCGCCCAGCAGCACGGGCACGTCGGCCGCCAGCCCCTGCTCGTTCAACTCGAGCAGGTTCTCGCGCATGATCAGCGTGGACTTCACCAGCAGGCCGCTCATGCCGATGGCGTCGGCCCTGACTTCCTTGGCCTTCGCCACCATGTCGTGCAGCGGCACCTTGATGCCGAGGTTGTGCACCTCGTAGCCGTTGTTGGTGAAGATGATGTCGACCAGGTTCTTGCCGATGTCGTGGACGTCGCCCTTCACCGTGGCCAACACGATGCGGCCCTTGCCGCCTTCGTCGGTGCGTTCCATGTGGGGCTCGAGGTAGGCCACCGCCGTCTTCATGGTCTCGGCCGACTGGAGCACGAACGGCAGTTGCATCTGGCCGGACCCGAACAGGTCGCCCACCACCTTCATGCCGCTCAGCAGCACGTCGTTCACGACGGCCAAGGCCGACAGTCCGGACCCCAGCGCCTCGTCCAGATCGGCCTCCAACCCGTCCTTGTCGCCGTCGATGATGCGCTGCGACAGGCGCTGCTCGACCGGCCACCCGCTGCGGTCCTCCTTGACCACGGCCGAGGCCGACACCCCCTCGAACAGGGCAAGCAGCTCCTGGAGCGGGTCGTAGCCCTCGGCCCGTCGGTCGTAGACCAGGTCGAGGCACACCTCGACGGCCCGGGGCTCGATCTTGTTGAGCGGCATGATGCGGGCCGCATGCACGATGGCGGCGTCGAGCCCGGCCTGCTGGCACTCGTGCAGGAAGACCGAGTTGAGGACGTGGCGGGCCGCGGGGGTGAGCCCGAAGGACACGTTCGACAGGCCGAGGATGGTGCGGGCCCCCGGCAGCTCGGCCTTGATGCGGCGGATGCCCTCGATGGTCTCGATGCCGTCGCGGCGCGACTCCTCCATGCCGGTGGACAGCGGCAGCGCCAGCGCGTCGAAGAAGATGTCCTCGGGCGGGATGCCGTAGCGCCCGACGGCCAGGTCGTAGATCGACTTCGCGGCGCGGAGCTTCCAGTCCGCGGTGCGGGCCTGGCCCTCCTCGTCGATGCACGTGGCCACCACCGCGGCCCCGTACTCCCGGGCCAGTTGGAGGAAGCGGTCGAGCCGGGTGCCGGGCGCGTCGCCGTCCTCCAGGTTGACCGAGTTGAGGATGGCCTTGCCGCCGATCCACTGGAGGCCGGTCTCGATGACGTCGGGCTCGGTGGAGTCGAGCATCAAAGGCAGCGTGGCCTGGGTGCACAGGCGCGAGGCGATGGCGTCCATGTCGGCCACGCCGTCCTCGCCCGTGTAGTCTACACAGACGTCGAGCACGTGGGCGCCCTCGCGCACCTGGTCCTTGGCCATGGCCACGCAGGTCTCCCAGTCGTCGGCCAGCATGGCCTCGCGGAACTTCTTGGACCCGTTGGCGTTGGTGCGCTCGCCCACGACGAGGAACGAGGGCGACTGGTCGTACGGCACGTGGCTGTAGATGGAGGCCACGCCCGCCTCGAAGTCCGGCGTGCGGGCCGCGGGGGACAGGCCCGCGCAGCGTTCGACCACCGCGGCCAGGTGCTCGGGCGTGGTGCCGCAGCAGCCGCCCACCGCGGTGACGCCGAACTCGCTGACGAAGCGGGCGTGGTAGTCGGCCAACTGCTGGGGCGTGAGGTCGTAGTGCATCCGGCCCTCGACCACCGACGGCAGGCCCGCGTTGGGCAGCACCGAGATGGGCGTGCGCGAGTGCTGCGAGAGGTAGCGCAGGTGCTCGCTCATCTCGTGCGGGCCGGTGGCGCAGTTGAGCCCGATCACATCGGGGTGGAGGGCGTCGAGGGCGGTCAGCGCGGCGCCGATCTCGGTGCCGGGCAGCATGCGGCCGGTCAGCTCGATAGTGACCTGGACCTGGATGGGCACGTCCCGGCCCGCGGCGGCCATGGCCCGGCGACAGGCGATGATCGAGGCCTTGGCCTGGAGCAGGTCCTGCACCGTCTCGACGACGAGCAGGTCGACGCCGCCGTCGAGCAGCCCCCGGGCCGCGATCTCGTAGCCGTCGCGCATCTCGGCGAAGCGGATCCACCCCAGCGAGGCCAGCTTGGTGCCGGGGCCGAGCGACCCCGCCACCCACTTGTCGGGGCCGTACTCGTCGGCCACGGCCCGGGCGATCTGGGCCGACTTGAGGGCCAGGTCGTAGGTCCGGTCCTCCAGCCCGTACTCGGCCAGCACCCAGGGCAGGGTTCCGAACGAATCGGTCTCGACCACATCGACGCCCACGTCGAAGAACGACCGGTGCAGGTCGCGGATCACGTCGGGGCGGGTCTCGACCAGGATCTCGTTGCACCCCTCCAGGTGGGCGCCGCCGAAGTCCTCGGGGCCGAGCTCCCGGAGCTGGATGTTGGTGCCGGTGGCCCCGTCGAAGAACACGACGCGCGACTGCACGGCTTCCAGATACGAGGACATGGCGACCCTCAGGCTACCGGCCGCCCGGTAGTGTCCCCCACTGCTTATGACCTTCTATACGAAGAAGGGCGACGACGGGACCACCGGGCTGTACTACGGCGGTCGGGTCCGCAAGGACGGCCCCGCGGTCGAGGCCTACGGCACCGTCGACGAGGCGCAGGCCTTCCTCGGTGTGGCCCGGGCCGCCTGTGCAGGATCGCCCGAGGCGGCCGACATGCTGCTGGCCGTCGAGCGCGACCTGTACGTGTTGATGGCCGAGCTGGCCACGCTGCCGGAGAACCAGGCCAAGCTGGTCGACGGGGCCAGCCGGGCCACGTCGGAGATGGTCGAGCGCATCGGCCGCTGGACGGACGAGCTGAGCGCCCGCTTCGAGATGCCCACCGAGTTCGTGCTGCCCGGCCAGGACCTGGCGTCGTCGCACGTCGAGGTGGCCCGCACCGTGGTCCGACGGGCCGAGCGCATGGCCGTGCCCGTCGCGGCCGAGGGCTCGCACGTCGTCCCCTATCTCAACCGCCTCTCCAGCCTGCTGTGGGCGCTCGCCCGCTGGCTGGAAGGGGAGGCCCTGTTCGCCAAGGAGCGTCTGTGATCAAGTTCGCGCTGGCTGCCGAGATCCCGTCCAACGTCCCCACCGCCGTCCCCGTCTTCGCGGGCGTGAAGCCGGTGGCGGGCCCGGTCGAGGTGGACGTGAAGTACTTGAGGCAGCGGGGCTTCGAGGGCAAGAAGGGGCAGACCGAGTCGCTGCTGGCCGACGACGGCACGACCATCGTGGCCGTCGGCATGGGCCCGCCTGCGCAGGTGTCGGCCGACGTGTTCCGCGACGCGGGCGCGGCGTTGGCCCGGGCCGTGCCCAAGGCCCGGCGGGTGGCCACGACGCTGCTGGACGCGGCGGGGTCGCTGGATGTGGGCGTGGCCGCGCAGGCGTTGGCCGAGGGGGTGGCCCTGGCCGCCTACGACTTCACGGCCTACAAGTCGTCGGCCACGCCTTCGGTCATCGACCGGGTGCTGCTGGTCGGTGCTTCTGCCGACGCGCTGGCGGGCGCGGGCCGGGGGGCGCGGGCAGCCGAGGCCGTCTGCCTGGCCCGGGACCTCATCAACGAGCCCGCCTTGGAGATGAACCCGCGGCGGCTGGCGTCTGCGGCGTCCGAAGCGTGCGAGGCGGGCGGCGTGTCGATCGACGTGTGGGACGAGAAGCGCATCCAGCAGGAGCGGCTGGGCGGGCTGCTCGGCGTGTCGCTCGGATCGGCTGAGCCGCCCCGGCTGCTCGACATGCGGTACGCGCCCGAGGACGGGGCGGCCGCGTCGGTGACGCTGGTGGGCAAGGGCATCACCTTCGACTCGGGCGGGCTGTCGCTGAAGACGGCCGACGGGATGATGACGATGAAGACGGACATGTCGGGGGCGGCCGCCGTCATCGCCGCCATGTCGGCCCTGCGGGACCTGGGCGTGCCGGTGAACGTGCGGGGCATCGTGCCCGCCACCGAGAACATGCCGGGCGGGCGGGCTATCAGGCCCGGCGACGTCCTGCGCTTCCGCAACGGCAAGACGGCCGAGGTGCTCAACACGGACGCCGAGGGGCGGCTGGTGCTGGCCGACGGGCTGGCGCTGGCGGCCGAGGAGCGGCCCGATGCGATTGTGGACCTGGCCACCCTGACCGGCGCGTGCATGGTGGCGCTCGGCCCCTCGATCGCCGGGGTGATGGGGAACGACGAGGGTCTGGTGGGGCGGGTGACGGCGGCCTCGCAGCGGGCGGGGGAGCAGACGTGGCCGCTGCCGCTGCCCGCCTTCTACCGGCGCCACATCGACTCCGAGATCGCCGACATGAAGAACATCGGCCTGGCGGGCGGGCGCGGGGGCGCGCTGGTGGCCGGGCTGTTCCTCAAGGAGTTCGTGGGCGACGTGCCGTGGGCCCACCTCGACATCGCCGGGCCCGCCCGGTCCGAGGCCGACGAGGGCTGGCTGCGCAAGGGCGGCACCGGCTTCGGCGTGCGCACGCTGCTGGAGTTGCTCGGGTCGTTCGCCGTTTCGCCGGCTGTTTCGGACTAGAGCATCCACCGCCGCGGGCGCGGCGGTTGCCACCATGGCCGGCGTGATGGTCCTCCTGGGATCGGCTGCCGCGCCTGTGCTGGCCCTGGTGTTCGCGTGGGCGGGCGGCGCGGTGCTGGTGCGGCGGGCGGCGACGACGGCCGCACTGTCGGCCCTGCGGATGCCGTTCCCCTCCTTCATGGCCGTGATCGTGCCGTTGGTGGAGATCGTGATCGCGGGCGTGCTGCTGGCCCACCCGGCCGACGGGGCCGCGGCGGCGTTGCTGCTCGTGGCCGCGTCGCACATGGCGCTGACGTGGTGGGCGGGGACGGGGCGGCGCTGCCCGCGGGTGGGGTCGGCCCGGCTCGACCCGGTGTCGTGGGTGGACGTGGGGCGCAACCTGGGGCTGGGCGTGCTCGGCGTGCTGGCCCTGTTCGGCGGGTCCCGGGTGCAGGCGCCGGGGCTGCCCGCCGCGGTGGTGGTGACGACGACGGTGCTTGTCGGGATGGTGCTGCTGGCCGCGGCGGAGCTGCGGGGCCGCCATGGTCGACTGCACGGGGGGGTGGCCAGGTGAGCGGCGTGTGGGCGGTGTCGTACGCGGTGCTGTGGGCGGCGGTGGCGGTGCTGTTGGTGATGGTGTTCGCCCTGCTGCGACAGGTCGGAGTGCTGCACGCCCGCGTGGACGAGGCGGCGGCGGCGGTCGAGTCCCAGGTGGGTGAGGCCGGGGTGGGTGGTGGCGTCGTGGGGGCGGCCGGGGCTGGCGCCGGTGTGGTTGCCGGTGGTGTTGGTGGCGCGGGTGGCGGCGTTGCGGGTGGTGGTGACGAAGGGCCTGCGCTGGGGTCGGCTGCGCCCATGCCGGGGCGGCTGGGGTACGGGCGGGCGCCCATGTCGCTGCTGGCCTTCGTGTCGGCCGAGTGCGAGATGTCGCGGGCGCTGACGCCGTCCCTGCGGGTGGTGGACAAGCAGTACGGGGACGCGGTGCGGGTGTTGGAGCTGCCGCTCACGGCCCGGACCATGACCGTGTTCGAGGCGTTCAACGTGGCGGCCACGCCGTTCGTCGTCGCTGTCGACCGGGAGGGCTTCGTGCGGGCCCGGGGCCGGACGCGGACGCTGGGCCAATTGGAGGACCTGGTGGCTTCGGCCGGGGCGGCCGCGTTGGCCGCGGCCAAGGCGGCCAAGGCGGCGGAAGTGGCAGTGGCGGCGGAGGTTGCGGCTGCGGGTGCGGTGCCGGAGCAGGCCGACGGGGCCGAGCCGGTCGAGGTAGCGGGTCCGGTGGCCGTCGAGTTGGCGAGTGAAGAGGCCGCGGGCGGCGAGGCCACGGCCGACGGGTCCGTTGCGGACAGGTCTCGTGCGGACAGGCCAGCGGTGGACAGGCCCGGTGGAGACGAACCTGTGGCCGAGCCGGAGATGGCCGAGCCGGAGATGGCCGAGGAGTCCGAGCGGGCCGGTGCCAACGTCTGAGCTGCACACCGGGCCGCTCGACCGGGCGACCGAGCGGGCGTCGCGGTGGCTGGGGGAGCGGTCGAGCCGCAAGTCCCTCCTTGGCCGGGTCGGCGATTGCGCCGTCGCCCGCGTCGGCCTCCCCGCCCCCCGTCTGATCCCGCCCGCCCCCGTTATTGCTGCTGCCCCTGCCGCCCACCCCCCTGTTCCCATCCTTGAGGTGGAAACCGGCCAGATATGGCCGGTTACCGCTTCAACGTTTCCCACACCACCCCCAACGCCGCCGCCCCCCGCCGCCCCCGCGCCCGCACCACCCGAGCCTCTCGCCTTCTCACCCGCCCCGCCGCCCGCGGCCGGGCCCGCCGAGGCTGGCCCCGCACGGCGCACGGCCCGCGGGCTCTTCCGCCGCAACCGACCTGCCCAACCCACCGAGCCCGTGTCCTCGCCGCTGGCCGCCGCTACCGCTATCGCGCTCCCGGCCCCGCCGCCCACGGCCCCCGAGCGCGCTTCCGCTGCCGCGCCCCCGGCCCCGCCCGCCGAGGCCGGCCCCGCACGGCGCCCGGCCCGCGGGCTCTTCCGCCGCAACCGACCTGCCC
>DASYMT010000298.1:0-5801 GCA_036008925.1 Acidimicrobiales bacterium
CTCGGCCTCGGGCTGTTCCTCAGCGTCTTCAACGTGCGCTACCGCGACATCAGCTACCTCGTCAGCATCGGCATGCAGCTGCTGTTCTACGCCACGCCGCTGATCTATCCGCTCACCAGCGTGCCCGAGCAGGTGAAGGGCATCCCGGTCCGGCGCATCATCGAGCTGAACCCGTTGACGCGGTTCGTCGAGTGGTCCCGCGATGCCTTCTACAACCTGCGGTGGCCCAGCCTCACGTCGGTCGCGGGCACCACTGCCGCGGCGGTGCTGGTGTTCCTGTTGGGTTGGATGGTGTTCAGCGCCAAGACGCGTGACATCGCGGAGGAGCTGTGACCGTCCCCGCCATCGAGGTCGTCGACGTCTCCAAGCGCTTCCGCGTCTACAACCAACGCCCGGACAGCCTGAAGGAGCGCATCACCAGCCTCCACCGCATCCACCACGAGGACTTCTGGGCGCTCAAGAACGTCAACGTGACCGTCCCCAAGGGCAGCGTCTATGGCCTGGTGGGCCACAACGGGTCGGGCAAGTCGACTCTCCTCAAGTGCATCGCGGGCATCCTCCAGCCCACCCACGGCCAGATCTCGGTGCGGGGCAGGCTGGCCGCGCTGCTGGAGCTGGGCGCGGGCTTCCACCCCGAGCTGACCGGCCGGGAGAACGTGTTCCTCAACGCGTCGATCCTGGGCATGCCCCGCAAGGAGATCGACAAGCGCTTCGACGAGATCGTGGCCTTCGCCGAGCTGGAGCAGTTCATCGACAACCAGGTGAAGCACTATTCGTCGGGCATGTACGTGCGCCTCGGCTTCGCGGTGGCCGTGAACATGGACCCGGAGATCCTGTTGGTCGACGAGGTGCTGGCCGTGGGCGACGAGTCCTTTCAGCGCAAGTGCCTGGAGCGGGTGCGCCGCTTCCAGCGCGAGGGCCGCACCATCGTCTTCGTGACCCATGCGGCCGACCTGGTGCGTCAGATCTGCGACCGGGCCGCGGTGCTCGACCACGGCCGCATGGTGGCCCTGGGCGCGCCGGGCGAGGCGGTGCGGGCCTTCCGGGAGCACCTCATGCAGGGCGAGCGCTTCGAGGAGGCGGCCACCCTGGACGTGGCCGACGACTCGCCCCGGCCGCCCACCCAGGAGGAGAAGCGCAACCTCAAGGTCGAGGTCACCGACGTGGCCTTCGACTACCCCGGGGCGGGCGAGCGGCGCTACCTGCTGCCGGGCGAGCCCCTCGCCGTGCGCATCTCCTACAACGCCCGCGAGCCGGTGGACGACGTGGTGTTCGGCCTGGGCATCCACGACCAGGAGGGCCGCCAGGTCTTCGGCTCCAACACCGACTTCCTGGGCATCGACGTGGGCGTGCTCGACGGGCCCGGCGTGGTCACGTTCCAGACCGACTCGGTCCCGCTGCTGGACGGCACCTACCTGCTGACCATCGGCGTGCACTCCCACGACGAGGCCACCGTCTACGACTGGCTCGAGCACCGCCACCAGTTCGAGGTCATGAACCCGCACCGGACGTCGGGGTCGGTCTACATGGGCATCCGGGCGTCCATCGAGAAGAGGAAGGGACAGGGCGCGGCATGAGCGCGCAGCAACCACTCGACCACGACAAGCTGCTGGCCGAGATCGACGAGGAGGTCAAGCGCCGGCGCCAGAGCGGCGACATCCCGGCCGACCTCGAGCGCGAGCTGGACCTGGTGTTCGCCCGCTTCGCCCCGGTCGACGCGCTGGAGGCCGACTTCGAGCAGGTGCTCACCCGGGCCGAGCAGGCCACGTTCATCGACGTGCTCGCGCCGGTCGAGTCGAGCAGGCCCGTCGTGCCCTACTTCAAGAAGATCGTGCGCAAGGTGGTGGGGTGGTACCTGCGCTACGTGGCCCAGCAGACCACCAGCTTCGCCCACGCCGTCACCCGGGCCGTACGGCTGCTGGGCGAGCGGGTCGACGCGCTGGAGGAGGCGTCGCCGCTGGCCGCATCGAAGGAGGCCTCGGCCGACCCCGCCGTGCTGGCGCCCTGGACCGGCTTCGTGGTCGAGCGCCTGCGGGGGACGACGGGCCGGGTGCTCCACGGCGAGTCGGGCAACGGGCACCTGGTCGACGCGCTGGTCAAGGCCGGGGTCGACGCCTACGGCGTGGACCCGTCCACGCGCGACGAGGTCGCCGTGCACCTGCGGGCCCTGCCTGAGGGGTCGCTCGGCGCGCTGGTGCTGTCGGGCTGCGTGGACTACCTGCCGCTCGGCGCCCAACTGCACCTAGCCGACCTGGCCGGGGCCAAGTTGGCGCCCGGCGGCGTCGTCATCGTCGTCAGCCAGGACCCCAGGGCGTGGGAGCGGGCCGAGCCCAACCGGATGGCCGACCTGGCCCCGGGCCGCCCCTTGCGGTCCGAGACGTGGCGGCACCTGCTCACCGAGCGGGGCCTGGAGGGCGTGGACGTGGTCGAGGGCGAGCGGCCCACGGGGCTTCAGGCCGTGCCCAAGGCCCACAAGGCCATGGCCGAGAACATCGAGCGGTTGAACGACATGCTGTTCGGGCCGTCGTCGTACGCGGTCGTGGGCATCCGCCCTGCGTGATGGCTGACGCCATCCACCAGTTCGTCCCGTCGTTCGTGCCGCGCGACGCCATCGGCACCCACGTGCGGGCCGTGCGCGACCTGCTGCGGGGCATGGGCATCGAGTCAGACGTTTACGTGCGCGAGTCGCGCGGCGCGGCCAAGGGCGAGGCCCGCGACTACCTGTCCTACCAGGGGGCGCGGCCCGGCGAGCGCACCTGGCTGCTGTACCAGCTTTCGACCGGCTCGAAGATGGCCGAGCACCTTTTGGCCCGGCCCGAGCCCAAGCTGGTCGACTACCACAACATCACGCCGCCCGGCTTCTTCTTCCCATGGGAGGCGCACGTGGGCGTGGAGCTGGACCACGGCCGCCGGCAGATCCCGCTGCTGGCCGACGTGACCGACCTGGCCTTCAACGACTCGGCCTTCAACGAGTCCGAGCTCATCGAGGTGGGCTTCCGCAAGACGGTGGTGGCGCCCATCTTCGTGGACTACGCCTCGTTCGACCAGGGCGTCGACGCCGGGCTCCTCGACCGTTTGCTCACCAACAAGCGCGGGGCCCACTGGCTGTTCGTCGGGCGCATCGCCCCGAACAAGTGCCAGCACGAGGTGGTCAAGGCGTTGGCCGCCTACCGCAGGCTGTACGACCCCCAGGCCCGGCTCACGCTGGTGGGCGGCTCGTCGTCGCACGCCTACCTCACCGCCATCGAGAGATACGTGGACGCGCTGGGTTTGGAGGACGCGGTCACGTTGACCGGCTCCATCGGCCAGCCTCAGCTCGCGGCCCACTTCCAGGCGGCCGACGTGTTCGTGTGCCTGTCCGAGCACGAGGGCTTCTGCGTGCCCCTGCTGGAGGCCATGCACAACCGGGTGCCGATCGTGGCCTACGACGCCACGGCCGTGCCGGAGACGCTGGGCCAGGGCGGGCTGCTGCTCACCGACAAGTCGCCGGTGGCGGTGGCCTCGGTGGTGGCGCGGGTGGTGGGCGACGACGGGTTGCGGGACGCGCTGGTGGTCGCAGGGCAGGCCCGGCTGGCCGACTTCAGCACCGAGCGGGTGCGGGCCCAGTGGGTCGACGCCGTGAAGTCCGTCGTGGGCTGAGGCGATGGCCGGCCTCCACCAGTTCGTCCCCACCTTCGAGCCCGGCGCGGTGGGCGGCCACATGGCCGAATTGCAGCGGCTGTGGCGGGAGTCGGGCCGGGGCGAGTCGGAGGTCTTCGCCGAGCACCACCGGGGCGGGTTCCAGGGCCGCGACTTCCGGGACTACGGCACCCGCCGCTTCCCGGCCCGCCCCGGCGACGTGCTCGTGTACCAGATGGCCATCGGCTCGGCCGTGGCCGACTTCGTCAAGGCCAGGCCCGAGCCCCTCGTCCTCAACCACCACAACCTGACGCCGCCCGAGCTGCTCCAGCAGTGGGAGCCCGGGGCCACCTGGGGGGTGCAGTGGGGCATGAGCCAGTTGCGAGAGCTGGCGGGCCGCACGTCTTTGGCGGTGGCCGTGTCGCACTACAACGCGGCCCAGTTGGCCGAGGCGGGCTACCACCGCATCGAGGTGGCGCCTGTGCTGTTCGACATCGAGGCGTTCAACCGCGACGCCGAGGCCGAGGCGGTCGACGCGCTGCTGGCGGCCAAGGCCCAAGGCGGGACCGACTGGCTGTTCGTGGGCAGGCTGGCGGCCAACAAGTGCCAGCACGACGTGGTCCGGGCCTTCGCCGTGTACCGCCGGGTCTACGACCCCGAGGCCCGGCTGCACATCGTGGGCGCCGCGCCCGCCGACGCCTACCGCAGCGCGCTCGAGCGGCTCGTCTCGACATTGGGGCTGCAAGGGGCGGTGGCCCTGACCGGCGGCGTGTCGGCCCAGGCGCTGGCCGCCTACTACCGGGCGGCCGACGTGTTCGTGTGCCTGTCCGAGCACGAGGGCTTCTGCGTGCCCCTGCTGGAGGCCATGTCGAACCGGGTGCCGGTGGTGGCGTTCGCGGCGGCGGCCGTGCCCGAGACGCTGGGCGACGGCGGCCTGCTGCTGCCGTCCAAGGAGCCCGCGGTGGTGGCCGCCGCGGCCCACCGGGTGGTGTCCGACCAGGCCGTGCGCGAGGCGCTCGTCAGCGCGGGGGTGAAGCGGTTGGAGGACTTCACGTTGGAGCGGTCGCGGGCCCGCTGGCTCGACGTGCTCGACCAGGCGGCCCGGTGAGGCTGGCCTACGTCGTGCCCCGCTACGGGGCCGAGGTGGTGGGCGGGGCCGAGATGGCCGTGCGCATGCTGGTCGAGCGGGTGGCCTCGTCGCTGGACTGGTCGGTCGAGGTGCTGACCACCTGCGCCCGCGACTCGCGCACGTGGGCCAACGAGTACGCGTCGGGGACGTCGGTCGAGAACGGCGTGACCGTCCACCGGTTCGCGGCCACGGGCCGGGACCCGGGCTTCGACGCCTTCAGCGGGCACGTGCTCTTGGGGCCGACGCCGTCGTGGTCGGACCAGCAGGAGTGGATGCAGATGCAAGGGCCGGTGAGCGACGAACTCCTCGACGCGGCGGCGTCGAGCGAGGCCGATCTGGGGGTGTTCTCGCCCTACCTCTACGACCCCATCGTGCGGGGCGTGCCGCGGGTGGGGGGGCGGGCCGTGGTGCACCCGGCGGCCCACGACGAGCCCGCGCTGGCGCTGCCGATCCTGGCCCCCGTGTTCACCGACGCGGCCGGGTTCGTCTTCTACACCCACGGCGAGCGCAGGCTGGTCGAGCGGCGCTTCGCCGTGGGGCACACGCCGTCGCTCGTGCTCGGCCTCGGGGTGGAGCCGCCCGCGTCGCCGCCCGACCCGGCCGCGCTGGGGATCGACGAGCCGTACCTGTTGTGCGTGGGCCGGGTGGACGAGAGCAAGGGCACCGGGCTGCTGGCCCAGGCCTTCGCCGCCTACAAGGCCCGCCGCCCGGGGCCGCTCAAGCTGGTGTTCGCGGGCCAGGTGGTGGACCGGCCCGTCGAGCACCCCGACGTCGTGGTGGCCGGGCCCGTCCCCGAGGACGTGAAGTGGGGCGGGTACGCGGGGGCGGTCGGGCTGGTGCAGCCGTCGCCCTACGAGTCGTTCTCGCTGGTGCTGATCGAGGGGTGGCTGGCGGGCGCGCCCGCGCTGGTGAACGCGGCCTGCCTGGCCACCCGGGAGCACGTGTCGAGGTCGGGCGGGGGGCTCACCTTCGGGTCGTACGCCGAGTTCGAGGTGGCCGTCGACCGGCTGTTGGGCGACCCCGGCCTGCGGGGCCGCCTGGCCGAGGCGGGGCG